>JAKLIE010000488.1 GCA_022709775.1 Pseudomonadota bacterium | reverse complement strand
GCGAGCGCCAGTCCGCACCGCACACGAACCGCGGCAGCAGGAAGCGCGAGTCGTCCGGAGCGACCAGCCTGGGCTCGGTCGTGAACGCCGCGGCGCAGACGCCGTCGCCGATCGCCGGCAGGTACTCGCGCGCGAGGAACGCGTTGTGGTGGCCGAACGGATAGGCGAAGTACGGCGAGGCGCGCCCGCGTGTCGCGCTCCACAGGTAGGCGGCTGCGTCGCGAATCTGCGCGTCCGCATCGGCGATCGTGTCCACCTGCGCGAAGTCGCCCCGCGCGTCACGGGAGTGCCGCACCGCCACGAGCGCCGGATGCAGGTGGTCCCAGCTGTGGTTGGCGATCGCGACGAGTCCGGAGTCGATCGCCGGCGACCACCACGCCTCGCCCATCGACCCGGGCGCGAGCCACGTGTAGAGCGGGTCCGCGCTCGCCTCCATCGCGAGCCGCGCCTCGGGCGACGCGATCACGAAGCTCGTCGCGTGCAGCGCCGGCTGCGCACCGGGCCGCCGGGCGGCGAACGCGCGCATCGCGTTCGCGAATCCCCGCTGCAGGCCGAAGTCCGGATGCACCACGTCCTCGACGTCGTAGAGCGGCCCGTCGTCGAAGGTCAGCGCGACCAGTCGCTCCGACGCGCCTTCGCGATGCGCGCGCACGAGGTCCGCCAGCGGCACGATGCGCCAGTGCGCGTCGGTCAGCCCGTCGAGGTCGCGCGCGAACGCGACGTGGTCGTTCTCGCCGTAGGCGCGGCCGACGACGTGGTGCGAGTGGTAGGCGAGGACTGCGAGCGGCACGGGAAGCGGGGGCCGGAAGATAAGTAGGGTCAGACCCTACTTTGGGGGAAAGTGGGATGGACGATAAGTAGGGTCAGACCCTACTTGGCAAGGCAAGCAGGGTCGGGTCATGCTCTGTGGGAACGTGGGATCGGGGAAAAAGTGGGGTCAGACCCCACTATCGGGGGAAAGTGGGGTCTGACCCTACTTCGCATACCCGGGCTCGCCCAACTCGGCGAGGGCGAGCTTCAGTCCCGCCGCGAGGTGCGCGTTCGCCTCGTCGTCGCGCCCGAGCCGCGCGAGCATGTTGCCCAGCAGGACGTGGCTGCGCCAGTGGTCGTCGAGCGCGAGACTCGCCTCGTAGTAGGTCTGCGCCTTGCCCCACAGCTGCGCGCGCTCGCATAGCCGGCCGAGTGCGCGGAGCAGCGTCGCATCGTCACTGTGCTGAGTGAGCCAGCGCTCGGCGGTCTCGAGCTGACGCGAGGGATCGGCGGGATTGCAGTCGGCGAACGACGCGACGAGCGCGGGGTCCCACTGCCGATCCAGGCTCCGCGCCAGGATCTCGACCGCCTCGCGATCGCCGCCGAGCCGGACGAACGACCTCGCGGCCGCGAGTGCGACCTTCGGGTGCAGCCGGTCGGCTTCCGGCAACCGGTTCCAGGCGTCGCGCAGGCCGGCGGCATCGTGCGCGATTCCCGACAACGCCTCCGCCTGGGCGCTCGCACGCACCATCGCGCCCTGCTCCGCGTCGTAGACCTTGCGGCGAACGAGCTGGTCGACGACCGCGGGGATTTCGGAAGATCGCCCTGCGGCGCCGAGCGCCCGCAGCGACAGCCCCAACGCCGCCGTGTGCGCGCCCGCCTCTCGCTTCAGCGCCTCGAGCTTCGCGAGCGCCTCGCCCGCCTGTCCCTGCTCGATCGCGAGTTCGGCCTCGAGCATCAGCCGCGGCACCTCCAGACTCGCGACGCGGGCATCGGCGCGCGCGAGCAGCCGCGCGGCCGAGTCGAAGTCGCGCATGTCGATCGCGGCGCGCGCTCCGACGAGCGCCGGCAGTCCGCCGGATCGCGGCAGCGCGAGCGCCTCGTCCGCGAGCTCGCGCGAGCGGCCGTAGCGGCCTTCGAGCATCGCGACCAGCGCGGCGTCCTGCTTCGCGCGGGCCCGGTCGAGCTGCTGCCGCGCGCGGTGCGCGCGGACCTCGCGCGGCATCGCGGCGATTCGGGACGCGAGCCGCATGATCGCGTAGAGCGCGAAGAACGCGGCCAGCGCGAGCAGCACGAACACGAAGAACGAGACCTCGGCGCGGATCGGCGGGACGACGAACTGCACGTAGCCCGGGTTCGCCTTCGCGACGAGCGCCATCACGATCGCCAGC
>JAKLIE010000487.1 GCA_022709775.1 Pseudomonadota bacterium | reverse complement strand
TCCGACGGCCTGGCCGCGGCGAAAGCGAGGAAGTCGTACGACTCGCGCCTGGGCACCGGACACGGACGCAACGAGACGTCGTACGCTCAGCGCGTCGGCTTCGACCGTGCGAGCTCGTCGCCCGAGGCCGTCGTGTCGATCCGCTACGATCGCCGCGAGACGCTCGTCGCGCGCGGCATCGTGCCCGGTCCGCGCTACGCCGACCGCAGGCCGTCGCCGTTCCCCGCGTGGCCGGGATTCGTACCCGATCCGCGGTAATGCCGACCACCGATGCCGACCCCCCGGGTGGCGGGCGACCCCTCGAAGAAGTAGGGTCAGACCCCATTTCCTGGAAGTAGTAGGGTCAGACCCCATTTCCTGGAAGTAGTAGGGTCAGACCCCATTTCCTGCGAAGAAGTAGGGTCAGACCCTATTTCCTTGGGGTCAGACCCCACTCTTCGGCGGGCCGTTTCAGACCCGCCTCCTCGCCCGAGCCGAGAAGCCAGGGTCTGACCCTACTTTCCGATGGGATGCGCGGTCGCCAACGGACGCCGACCAGCCGCGAATTCCATGCTCGCCTCACGCGTTGCCGCGCGAACCGCCCGCCCGCATACTGGGCGAGCCATGCCCGACGCCACGCGCAAGCCGGAACGCCGCCCGGAGGCGGCTGACGAGGCGGGCGACGAGGCGCTGATGCTCGCCTACGCCGCCGGCGACGCGGGCGCGTTCGACCGCCTCTATGCGCGCCATCGCGGCGGCGTCTACCGCTATCTGCTGCGCCATGTCGGCAATGCGGGCACGGCCGACGAGTTGTTCCAGGACGTCTGGATGAACGCGATCCGCGCACGCGCGACCTACGCCCCGACTGCCAAGTTCTCGACGTGGATCTACACGCTCGCACGCCATCGGCTCGTCGACCACTGGCGCTCGCGGGGCAGTGTGCGCGTCGACTCTCTCGACGACGACTGCGACGGCGAGACCGGCGCGCTGGTCGACGCAATCCCCGGCTCGCGCGTCGACGAGCCCGAGACGCGCGTGGAGTCGCGCGCGACGCGCGTGCGCATCGACGCGGCGCTCGGCGAGCTTCCTCCGGCGCAGCGCGACGCATTCCTGCTGCACATCGAGTCGGGCATGTCGCTCGCCGACATCGCCGCGCTGACCGGCACAGGCGAGGAGACGGTGAAGAGCCGCGTTCGCTATGCGTATGCGAAGCTTCGCGCCGCGCTCGGAGACCTGGCATGACCAGGGACGCGGACAACCTTCGCGACGACGCCGTCGAGCGCGCCTGGCGCGAGCACTCGGGCGAGACGCCGCCCGCCGCGCTCGACGACGCGATCCGCGCGGCCGCGCATCGCGCGGTCGGTTCGAAGCCGCGATCGAAGCCCGCGGTCGCCGAGGCGCGCGAGCCGTGGCGCTGGTGGATGCCGCTCGCCGCGGCCGCGACGATCGGCGCGATCGCCATCGGTGTGATCCAGAACCTGCCGAAGGACTCGGCCGAAGAGATGATCGTCAGCGACGCAGCGACCGCGGCGCACGGGCCCGCCGCCGAATCCCGCGCGGCGATCCCGCCAGCACCGGCCGCCCCCGCGAGCCCGCAGCCCGCGATCGCGCCGGCGAACGAACCGGCGTCCGCCGACCGCGCGCCGGCGCCGGCTGCGCCACGGGCCATGCCGCCGGCCGAGGCGCCTTCGGCAACGCTCGCGGAGACGCCCGCCGCGGGCAAGCAACGCGTCGACGCGGCCAGCGAATCGAAGGCTTCGGCAGCGGCCAGGCCAGCGGCCGAGCGCCTCGCCACGCAGCGCGCGCCGGACACCGACGTGGCCGCGTTGGCGAAGCGTGCCGACGTCGATGCGGTCGACGCGCGCAAGGTCGAACGCGAGTCGACGGCCGGATTCGTCGCGTCGCCGCCGCTCGCCGGTACGCCGCCGGCGGTCGTTGCGGCACCCGCACCCGCCGCCGCTCCGGCAGCCGCGTCCGGCCTGCCGGCCGCGCCTCCGGGCGCGCGCAGCGCGGAGACCGCCGGCGATGCCATCGCGCGGCCCGAGCTCGCCGCGCGCGCTCCCTCGATGTCGAAGGCGGAAGCGCCCACGCCCGAGGCGGCCGCGATGCGCGACCGGCCGACGGCCGCTTCCGCCGCGGCACAAGGCGCGGCGGTCAGGCTGCCGGACG
>JAKLIE010000486.1 GCA_022709775.1 Pseudomonadota bacterium | reverse complement strand
ACGGCGGGTTCGACGACGAGGGGCCGGTAGCGGGGCAGGACCGCGCGGCACAGCGCCTCCTCGTCGCGTGCGATGCGCCGCCCCTCCACCGCGAGTTCGAGGTTGCCCTGCGCCGCGGCCGACTGCGGCGCGATCGCGATCGCGCGCCGGATGTCCGCCTCCGCCGCGTCGAACTCGAACGCCTGGAAGCGCGCGACCCCGCGCATGTGCCAGGCGTCGAACGTCGCCGGCGCCTCGGCGATCACGGCGTCGTAGAGCGCGATCGCCTCCGCGAGGCGCCCCGCGCGCTGCGCGGCGATCGCCTCGTGCATGCGCCGCGCGGTCGCGTCCGGGATCGCGGCCGCCGCGGTCGGCGCCGCGACCTGCCCGTGGCACTCCTTCCAGCGCCGCCCGCTGCCGCAGGGACAGGGCGCGTTGCGGGACGCCGGCGGCGCGTACGTCGTCGTGTTGTCCAAGGCGCGGCGTGGGGGGACGTCAGTACGAGCCCGGTACGGCGAAGTTCTCGAAGCGCGTGTACTCGCCCAGGAACGTGAGGCGCACCGTTCCGATCGGCCCGTTGCGCTGCTTGCCGATGATGATCTCGGCCACGCCCTTGTCCTGGGTCTCGGGGTTGTAGACTTCGTCGCGGTAGATGAACAGGATCACGTCGGCATCCTGCTCGATCGCGCCGGAGTTGTGGCTCACGATGCCATCGGCGAGCCAGCTCGCCGGGCCCGGAACGGTCAGATCGAATACCTCTTCCTCACCAGCGGACTCGATCGCGACGACACGATCCCAGAAGAGGTCGGACCCTGCCCAGCGCGCGAGTTCCTCGTTCCCCAGCAATCGGGCATACGAGGCGACAGTCCCGCGGCCCGGCGCGAACCTGAAGTGGGACGAGCCGCCGTACGAGGTGCCCCGGCGCACCGCCATCGCCCGGTGGGAGACACCCCCACGAGCCATCGCCGAGCGCACCGTCGCGAAGATCTCCCGGGGAAGCGTGTCGACGTTCGGGTTCGGTACGACGTCGGCAAGCAGCGTCTCGAGCGCCTTCGCCGGACCGACGCGCGGCCCGAAGGCGCCCACGGCTTCGATGAACCGGCGCTGGTCACTCGCGCCCATGACGTCGACAGTGTGGACCGCGCGCGCGGAGGGGTGCTCGACCGTGCGCAGGCGGGCGACGATGCCCATGCGAAGCAGGAGTGCCGCGACATCGTCGGCAAGTCCGCGGCTCGACGTCGCGAAATAGACACGCGATCCGCCGCGGCTTCCCGGCTTCCGCGGAAACATGCAGCCGTCGGTGGCCCACAGGTGGCGCAACAGCAGCGCTACCTGCCGGTTCGCCAGGCGGAAGACCTCCCGTGGCAGTCGCTTCTCGTGCGACCGTTGCCCGTGAATGCCAAGGCTTTTGAGCCAGGCGCCGACGCCACGCGCGTGCCACCGGTCGCCGTTGCCGGCAATCACCAGTTGGTGCCACGTGCCGCGCCCCGCGTGGCGCGTCACGGTGCTGCCGAAGGCGATGGACGCGTCGCGCACCACCTCGCTGTTTTCCTCGGACGCCGTCGTGTAGCGGAGCGGCTGGTGCACGAGGTAGCTGCCGTCGCCGACAAGCTGCCCGAGCAGGGCCACCGCATGGTCGGGCCATTCGACGGGTCGGGCCGGTTCAGGCACCAGGCGCGCCACAGCGACGCGCGCGCCCGTCGCGAGCTCGCGCATCGGGCGCCAGCCGTCGGCGGCGAGAATGCGATGCTCGGCCGTCGCCCGCAGCACGCGCCCGCTCGCGAGCGTCATGCGAAGGATCGGCTTCAGGCCCTTGGACCAGACGAGGTCGGTGCGCGCGCGAACCAGCTGCTGGGCGTCGTCGACCGCCCACACCTCCGGCGTCGATCCGACGAGATCGCGGATCGGCGTGCGCGAGCCATCGGTGCCGACGACCATCGTGTCGCCGGTGACGCACTCGCGCAGGTCGCTCATCACCGGCCGCTTGTTGGGCCGCTGCTCGAGCGAGCGGTTCAACTGCGACAGCGCGATCACCGGCACCTGCACCTCCTTGGCGAGCGCCTTCAGCGAGCGCGAGATCTCGGAGATCTCGGTCGCCCGGTTCTCGCCCTGCGAGGAGGCTTGCATCAGCTGCAGGTAGTCGACGATGACGAGGCCGAGCGGCGAGTGCGC
>JAKLIE010000485.1 GCA_022709775.1 Pseudomonadota bacterium | reverse complement strand
CGGTCACCGTGCCCTCGGGCCTGACGATGCCCTTGAGCTTCGCGAGCGCCTCGAGCGTCGTCGCGCGCGGATGCTCGTCGCGCGAGACGATCGTCGGGTCGCCCTTGCGCGAGGGAATCGAGACCGGGACGATCTCCTCGGCGAGGCGGCCGGCGTCGATCGCCGCGGCGGCGCGCTGCTGCGAGCGCAGCGCGAACGCGTCCTGGTCCGCGCGCGCGACGTTGAACTCTCCGGCGACGTTCTCGGCGGTCTCGGGCATCGAGTCGATGCCGTACTTCGCCTTCATCAGCGGATTGACGAAGCGCCAGCCGATCGTCGTGTCCTCGATCTTCGCGGCGCGCGAGAACGCCTCGGCCGCCTTCGCGAGCACGAACGGCGCGCGCGACATGCTCTCGACGCCGCCCGCGATCATCAATTGCGTCTCGCCCGCCTTGATCGCGCGCGCGGCGATCGCGATCGCGTCGAGGCTCGATCCGCACAGCCGGTTGACGGTGGTGCCCGGGACGAGCGCGGGGAGCCCCGCGAGCAGGAGCGCCATCCGCGCGACGTTCCGGTTGTCCTCGCCCGCCTGGTTCGCGCAGCCGTAGACGACGTCGTCGACGGCCTCCCAGTCGACGCGAACGTTGCGCTCGACGAGCGCACGGATCGGGATCGCCGCGAGGTCGTCGGTGCGTTCGCCGGAGAGCGCGCCGCCGTAGCGCCCGATGGGCGTGCGGATCGCGTCGCAGAGGAAGGCTTCGGTCATGGTTTGCTCCGGTTTCCTGCAGGTCGGGCTTCGGCCCGACGCATTCGGTGATTCCGTGTCGATGTCCGCGGGCCGGGCTTCAGCCCGACGACCTTCCATCCTCGAGCGACACGCCCGTCACCCGGGCGAGCTCGGCCAGCGCAAGTCCCTCGACGATCTCGCGCACGACGAGCCCGCGCGGCGTCACGTCGACGACCGCGAGGTCGGTGTAGACGCGGTCGACGCAGGCGAGGCCGGTGACAGGATAGCTCAGCCGCTCGACGATCTTGCTCCCGCCGTCCTTCGTCAGGTGCTCCATCATCACGAACACCCGCTTCGCGCCGACCGCGAGATCCATCGCGCCGCCGACCGCGGGGATCGCGTCGGCCGCGCCCGTGTGCCAGTTCGCGAGGTCGCCCGCGATCGACACCTGGAAGGCGCCGAGCACGCAGATGTCGATGTGGCCGCCGCGAATCATCGCGAACGAATCCGCGTGATGGAAGTACGATCCGCCCGGCAGGAGCGTCACCGGCAGGCGGCTCGCGTTGATGAGGTCGAGGTCCTCCTCGCCCGGCTTCGCGGGCGAGCCCATGCCGAGCAGCCCGTTCTCGCTGTGCAGGAGCACCTCGCGGTCGCGCGTGAAGTGCGCGCCGACGAGCGTGGGCATGCCGATGCCGAGGTTGACGACCGAGCCCTCGGGGATGTCGCGCGCGACCTTCGCGGCCATCTCGTCTCGCGACCACGGTTTCGTCGTCATCGGATCACGCGGCGGCTCTGGGGCGCGCATCGGCGTCTTCGCCGCCGACCTGCACGACGCGCGCGACGAAGATGCCGGGCGTCACGATCGCCTCGGGGTCGAGCGCGCCGAGCGGGACGATCTCGCGCACCTGCGCGATCGTGCGTCGTGCCGCCGACGCCATGACCGGGCCGAAGTTGCGCGCGGCCTTGCGGTAGACGAGGTTGCCCCAGCGGTCGCCGCGGTCGGCGCGGACCAGCGCGACGTCGCCGTGCAGCGGGTACTCGAGCACGTATGCCCGCCCGTCGATCACGCGCGTCTCCTTGCCGGCCGCGAGGTCGGTGCCGACCGCGGTCGGCGTGTAGAACGCGCCGATGCCGGCGCCCGCGGCTCGCAGTCGCTCGGCCATCGTGCCTTGCGGCACGAGCTCGAGTTCGATCCTGCCGGCCCTGAACAGGCCGTCGAACACCCACGAGTCCTTGTGGCGCGGGAACGAGCAGATGATCTTTCGCACGCGGCCCGCGGCGAGCAGCGCGGCGAGCCCCGAGTCGCCGTTGCCGGCGTGGTTGCTGACGATCGTGAGCTCGCGCGCGCCCTGCGCGAGCAGCGCGTCGATCAGCGCGAGCGGGACGCCCGACGTCGCGAAGCCGCCGACGAGCACGGTCGAGCCGTCGGCGATGCCGGCGACGGCG
>JAKLIE010000484.1 GCA_022709775.1 Pseudomonadota bacterium | reverse complement strand
CGAGGGGCCCCGGGCGACGTTTGCCCGGGGATCGGCGCGCAAGGATTGCGATCCCCGCGGGCGGCCGACACGCCGACGTCACGCAGGTTTCGGGGAGGTCGGTGAGGCCGCGGGGTCGCGTGCGCGACGAGGGGCCCCGGGCGACGTTTGCCCGGGGATCGGCGCGCAGGATTGCGATCCCCGCGGACGGCCGACACGCCGACGTCACGCACGTTGCGAAAGGCACGGGGAGGTCGCCGCGCGGCGGCGTCGACCGGGTTCGCGCGGCACTCCCCCCGGTTCAGGTTCGCGTTGCCCGGTCGGCCCAGGCGCGCTGCAGCGCCGCCGTGAGCTCGCGGGCGAACGCCCGGGCATCGGTGAGGGGGCGCATGCGCTCGCGTGCGAGGGCGCGCCACTCGCGCCGCCCGTCGACGTCGCGTGCGACGTCGACGATCGCGTCCACGTACGCTCCGGCATCGCCCGCGATCCAGTCTTCCCGCCCGATCGCCGACAGCAGCGAACCGGTCTGGCGGCTCGCCATCGTATCGAACGGCAGCGTCACGACCGGAAGTCCCATCCACAGGGCGTCGAAGCTGGTCGCGCAGCCCGAAAACGGAAACGGGTCCAGCGCGACGGCGGCATCCCGGTAAGCGTCGATGGCCTCGGCATACGGACCCTCGCCGGCGATTTCGAGGCGCTCCGGGTCGACGCCATGCGCGGCGAATCGGCGGCGCAGCGCGTTGGCGACGCCGGCATCGTCTCCGCCGGTGCCCTTGAGCCGCAACGACCAGCCGGGCAGGCGAAGCAGGGCGGCGGACCAGGACGCCGCGACCTCGTCGTTGATCTTCGAGAAACGGTTCAGGCATACGAGCCGCCGGGCGTCGACGCCTTCCGTCGACGGCGCGCGCGCGGGGGGCGGCGTGTAGCAGAGCCGGCCGCGCGCGAGGCGCAGCAGCGCTTCGCTGTAGAAGGCCTCGCTGCCCGGCGGCGCGAGGTAGTCGTCGGTGATCAGGCAGTCGATCTCGTCGAGCCCGGTCGTGCAGAAGTAGTCGAGCCAGCTGACCTGGAGCGGCGCGGCGCGTGCCGCGAAGACCGCGAGGCGGTTGTCGGGGCCGGCGCCGGCGAGATCGACGAGGATGTCGATCCGATCCTCGCGGACGCGCTCTAGCAGCGCGCCGTCGGTCGCGAATGCCGCGTCGCGCCAGGACGCGCCGATCCGACGGAAGCGTTCCGTGGTCGCCGGCGGCACGGGCGCGGTCATGTAGAGCACGTGCTCGAACGTCGCGTCGCCGCACATCGCCTCGAGCACTTCCGCGAAGAACACCTCGACCGGACCGTGGCAGAAGCGGGGCGACACCCACCCGATGCGCGCGGGGCGCTGCGGCGATGCGTGCGCTGCCGCGCCGGCGGGCGAACCCTTCGCCGGATCCGGCCGCCATCGGCGATGCTCCGCCAGGAGGGCGGCCGCGTCGTAGCGGTGGCTGTATTGGCACGCGATCAGGTGCGCGCTGCGCGCCTCGCGGTCGTCCGGATGCCGTTCCAGCCATCGGTCGATGCGGGAGAGCGCCGACTCGACGTCGCCGCGCGCGAGTTCGACGGAAGCCAGCTTGAGCGCGGCCATCCGGTGGTCCGGGTGGCGCTCGGCGACCGAGCGCAGCAGGACGATGGCGTCGTCGCTCCGGCGGTCGTGGAGTGCCGCCAGCGCCATGAGCCATTGCGCCTGGGCCTCGTACTCGGCAATCCCGGCGAGCCGTGCGAGCGCCGGAAGCGCCATTTCGATTGCGCCGGATGCGATCCAGGCTTCGCAGCGCAGGAGATCGACACTCGCGTCCTCGCCGACGCCGGTTCCGGAAAGCACCGCGAGCGTTCGTCGCGCGTCGCCGGTCCGGAGGTGGCACCGGGCGAGCGCGCGCAGCGCCGCCCGGTTGCGCGGGGCGGCAGCGAGGGCTCGCTCGAGTGCCTCGATCGCTTCCGGGTATCGCCGCTGCGCTTCGCGGGCGAGGCCGAGGTTCAGCGTCGCGCCGGCGTGTGCCGGATCGGCGGACAGCGCTTTCAGCGCGAAGGATTCCGCTTCCGTCGCTCGACCCAGCGCGAGAAGCGTCGACGCGAGATTGACCCACAGCGGGATGCCTTCGCCGCGGCGGCGTGCGCGCTCGAGCCAGCCGAGCGCCTC
>JAKLIE010000483.1 GCA_022709775.1 Pseudomonadota bacterium | reverse complement strand
ATGAACGGCGCGGAGAGCATGCGCTCCCATTCGAGCGTCACGCCGGTCGACGGCAGCGACTCGTCGGGCGCGCGCTCGCGGTCGGCGAGCGCCTCGAACAGCCCGTCGACGCCGTCGACGCCGCGGTTCGCCCAGTCCGAGAGTGCTGCGGAGAGCCTGCGGACCTTGGGCCACGGCGTTCCGAGCGCGGCGTTCGAGAGGGCCGAGACGCCCGGGTCGATCGCGCGCGCCGCGTGCGCCCGGTTCGATGCCCAGCGCGCTTCGCCGGCGTTCCCGGCGAGCAGGTTGTAGCCGTTGTAGCGCGTCCGGTCGGCATCGAGCCGCGACACGAAGGCGTCCAGCGACGGCGCCGACAGCGCGCCGGTCACCAGGCCGCCACGCGACGCGGCGCTCGCGTCCTTGTGCCCGGGCTCCCGGACGTTGGTGACGAGCGCCCAGCGGCCGTCGGGCCGCACGCCGAACCACGTGCCGCCGGCGGACAGGTCCCGCCCGGCGAGCCAGCCCTCGTCCCACCAGTGCGCGGGTCGCGCTTCGCGCGCGTGGTACTCGTCCCGGTTCGCGGCGATCGCGAGCGAGTAGCGCGGATGAGCGTCCAGCGCGACGGCGACGAGGCACATCGTCAGCGCGGATCGGGGGGGCGATGCGTACGAGTCATTCGGCGTCGAGCGCGCCGCACGCGACGAAGCGCTCCACGTGGCGGCCGCCGTCCGCGTACGCGAGAGCGCCGTGGCGCTCGAGCGCCTCGGCGAGCACGCGCTCGAACGCGACGGGATCGTCGACCGTCTCGTAGACCTCCATCCACGTCGACGGGTCGTCCGTCCGCTTCATCAGGCGCCCGACGACGCCGCAGTCCGCCGCGACATCCAGCATCATCGCGGTGACCGCCGCGCGGGCCTCGCAGGCGTCGCCCGCGAGCCGGTACCAGACGAAGTAGGATGGAACGCTCACCGGCGGAACTTCCGTGGGATCGTCCCCGAGCGCGGACGAAGCCCGACCGACGGAGCCGCGGCGGTCACAGCTTCACGCGCTTCGGGGCGCTGGCCGGAAGCGCGTAGGGCAGAGGCAGGCGCTCGAGCGCCGGCCCGTCGGGCGCACCGACGCGGACGTCGCCGCTCTCGACGGCGGCGAGCTGCACGACCGCGATGAGATCGGCGCTCCCGTCGGGCAGCGCGACGGCGTCGACGACGCTGCCGCAGGCCTGATCCCCGAACACGCTGCTGTACACGGGCGTCGCGGGCGCCGGGGGTGGGGCGGCGACGTGGAACGGGTGCGCGCGCTCCTTCAGGATGCCGAGATGCTGCGAGCGCGCGACGATCTCCTGGCCCGGGTAGCAGCCCTTCGTGAAGCTCACGCCGCCCACGACCTCCCAGTTCGCGGTCTGCGGAACGTGGCGCTCCTGCGTGGCGAGCGTGATCTGGGCGACGCCGGCACGGATCGCGAGCCAGCGCCAGACCGACTCGTCCGCGACCGCTGCATGCTCCCCGAGCGACGCGGCGGTCGACTCCGCGCGGTCGGCCGGCACGGCGACGAGGATCCGGCCGTCCGGCAGGCCGATCGCCGCGCCGTCGTCGTCGAAGGCGACCGCCCGCATCGGCAGCGGGTCGACGCCCAGCGCCGCCCGGACGGCATCCGCGGCGGCCGGACCGCCGACGCCGATCGCGGCCAGCGCCGGGACCGGCGCGGCGAGCGTCACCTTCGACCGCAGCACGAACATCGACAGGCGCTTGCGGATCGGCTCGGCCAGGTCGGCCGCGAGCGCCAGGCGGCACACCGGACCCGTCGCCGGGCGCCAGACCAGCATCGTCGCGAGCATCCGGCCCTTGGGCGAGTTGTAGGTCGCCCACTCGGCGCTACCCGGGGCGAGGCCGGCGACGTCGTTCGACAGCTGGCCGTTCAGGAAGGCGATCGCGTCGGGCCCGGCCGCGTCGAGGAACGCCAGTCCGGGAAGGGGCGAGACCACGGCGGCGTCGCGGGCGGCGGCGAATGCGGCGGCCGGGGCGGGGTTCGGAAGGGGCATCGGAGGGCTCGTCGCAGAAGAGTGGGGGAGGGACGGGAAGCGCAAAAGCGTGCTAGAATATCAAGTTAGCTCGACCCGGTCGGAGGGCGCGCCGCCTTGGCGCGGTTTTCCGCAGGGCGGGCAATCCGCGCACCTG
>JAKLIE010000482.1 GCA_022709775.1 Pseudomonadota bacterium | reverse complement strand
GAACGCGATCGTGCCCGCGCGCACGGGCTCGAACCCGGCAAGGCAGCGCAGCACGGTCGTCTTGCCGCAACCGGACGGCCCGAGCAGGCAGCCGATGTCGCCCGCGGCGAGCGAGAACGACAGCCCGCGCACGACGGTGTGCTCGCCGTACGCGTGCCCGATCCCCGCGACCTCGACCGACGCCGCCATCCGGAGAGTCTAGCCCACGGGCACGCCGTGGCGGCGCGCCTCGACCTGGGCCGATCCGCCGCGACGCTTGAGCTCGCCGAGCTTCGCAGCGATCCGGGGGCCGACGTGCATGCGGGGCGTCGACGGTGCGCCGAAGCTCCCCGACCGCTCGCGCTCTTCCACTTCCGCCCGCGCGACCCCGAACGCCTCCGCGAGTCCCGCCGACTTCGCCATGCCACGCTGGAAGAACGCCTCGCCGAACGCCGTGGCGACGCTCCCCTGTTCGCATCCGGACGAGCCCCGGTCGGCAGCCGATGCCACGACGACCGCCGTATCGTCGTCGGCGAGTTCGTCGACGAACGCCCGCGCGTGGCACGCGGACACGACGACGACCCGGTAGCGCACGCCGGCGTCGTCGAGCGCGCCCCGCAGCATGGCGGGCGTGATCGACACGAGCTCGAGCGGCGGCATGCGCATGCCGAGCGTCCCGTCCGGATGGCCGCGCGTCGACACGTACACCATCGCGACGTCCTCGTCGGGATCCATCGCCGCGGCGACCTCGTCGAGCGTGTCGCGCAGGTTCGTCAGCGTCGCGATCGGCGCGGTGACGAGCGTGCGCGGGTTGTTGACGAGGGCCACCGACCGCCGCGCCGTTCCCCAGCGCTCGTCCATCACGCGCCGCGCCGCCTCGACGTCCTCGCGGAACGCGTCCTCGGTCGCGTCGCCGGCGACTGCGACGAAATACAGATCGGTGACGCCGGGACGCCCGTCCTCCAGCGACGACAGCGCGTCCTCGAGCAGCGTCGCCTGCATCGCGAGCACCGGCTCCGACGCGGCGTTCGGGAAGCGCGCATCCGCGGCGTCGCGCTCCGCCGGCAGGAACCAGGGCTCCACCGGTCCGATGGCCGGCGCGAAGAAGATCGGCCACGCGAGCAGCAACCCGCCGGCGACCGCGCGGAACGGGCGATGGACGCGCCGGTATTCGAGCGCGACGTGCACCGAGCGAACGAGCACGGCGACGATCCAGACGAGGATCGCCGTGTCGACGGCGACGGCGACGCCGGCGGGCACGGCGAAGCGCGTCCAGGACATCGCGTTGGCGACCTGCAGGATCGGGAACGACGCGAGCACGATCGTCGGGATCGCGGTCGCGAGCGCGCGGTCGCGGTTCACGAGCGCGAGGACCGCGGACGTGAGCAGCAGCAGGCCGCCGGAGAACACCTCGTTGCCGAGGCCATGCCAGGAGAACGTGGCGTCCTCGCCGAAGCGCAGTGCGTCGGCCCCGATCTGCACCAGCGCCGAGACGACGAAGAGGGCCAGGAGCTCCGTCAGGCCCACGTGGAACGCGAGGCGTCGCACCGGCAGGAACAGCGCGAGCCGCGCTCCCGCGGCGAGATCGGCAAGCAGGCCGCGCGCGAGCGCGCGCATCGTCATTCCACCGGTTGCGCGTGCGCGGCCACGAAGGCGCGGACGACGTCCGCGTCGTTGGCGATCACCGTGCGGTGCTGCGGGCGCGACTCGAGCCCGTCGAACGCGGGGGGGCGCGAGGGGTCGCGGCCCAGCGCCTCGCGGATCGTCGCCGCGAACTTGGCCGGAAGCGCGGTCTCGATGCACAGCAGCGGCACGGCCGGGTCGCGGTGCTCGCGCCCGACCTTGAGCCCGTCGGCCGTGTGGGGATCGACGACGACGCCGTAGCGGGACGCGACGTCGCGGATCGTCGCGATGCGGTCGGCGTGCGTGCTGCGTCCCGACACGAAGCCCGACGCCTCGACCGCCTTCCAGGCATCGGTGCCGGCGAGGTCGAAGCCGCCGTCCTTCGCGAGCCGCGCCCAGAGGTCGCGGACCGCCGCGGGATCGCGCCCGACGACGTCGTACACGTAGCGCTCGAAGTTCGACGCCTTGCTGATGTCCATCGACGGGGACGACGTGGCGCGCGTCTCGGCAGCCGACCGCGGCCGGTAGCGCCCGGTGCGGAAGAACTCGTCG
>JAKLIE010000481.1 GCA_022709775.1 Pseudomonadota bacterium | reverse complement strand
GCCCGGAGAGCCCGTAGCGCGCATCGGGGAGCAGGGCGAGCCGGTCGCACGCGCCGGCGAGCACCGACGCGCCGCCGAACACGTCGCCCACGGCGATCGCGAGCACGGGCACGCCCGCCGCGCGCGCGTCGACGAGCGCGCGCAGCGCCCGCGCCAGCGCGAGCTCGGCCGCGTTCGCCTCGTGCAGGCGCACCCCGCCGGACGCCATCGCGAGCACGACCGCCGCGGGCCGCTCTTCGCGCGCGCGCGCGAACAGCGAGGCGAGCGCGCGTCCGTGGTTCGCCCCGACGGCGCCGCGAAGGAAGCGCTCGTCCTGCGCGGCGACGAGCACGCGGCGCGCGCCGACCTTCGCGACGCCGGTCACGATTCCGTCGTCGTCGCGCGCCTCGATGCCGAAGCGCGCGAGATCCGCGCTCGCGCCCGCCGGCGCGTCCAGCGCCAGCGTGCCCGGGTCGGCGAGCGCCGCGAGGCGTTCGCGCGGATCGAGGGACGTGATCGGGGCGGACATCGGGGACGCTGTCGTATAGTTTCGTCTTCGTCATCGACCGGCCGGCAGCCCGCGAGGACGCATCGCCGCCGGTCGTTGCGCAACGTAGCATGCGCGGCGCGACGCCGAGGTGCAACGACCATGGACGCCAGCCTCTACACGCTCTTCGACGAGCACGTCGCCGACCCCGCGGCGCCCTGCCTCGTCGTGCCCAACGGGCCCGTGGTCCACTACGGCGAGCTCGCCGCGCTGTCCGCCCGCATCGCGCACGCGCTGGTGGACGCCGGGTGCCGGCCGGGCGACCGCATCGCCGTGCAGACCGAGAAGCACTGGACGGTGCTGCCGCTCTACCTCGCGGCGCTGCGCGCGGGACTCGTCTACCTGCCGCTCAACACCGGCTACCAGCGCGCCGAGCTCGACCATTTCTTCGGCGACGCGGGGCCGCGCGTCGTCGTGTGCGGCAGCGAGCGCCTGGGCGTCGTCGCCGCGACGGCGCGCGACGCGACGGTGCTGACGCTCGACGCGCACGGCGGCGAGCTCCTCGACCGCGCGGAGGGGAAGTCGGAGCTTTTCGACACGGTGCCGCGCGCGCCCGACGACCTCGCGGCGATCCTCTACACGTCCGGCACGACCGGGCGGTCCAAGGGCGCGATGCTGACGCACCGCAACCTCGCGTCCAACGCGCTCGCACTGGTCGAGGCATGGGGATTCACGCGCGGCGACGTGCTGCTGCACGCGCTGCCCGTCTACCACGTGCACGGGCTCTTCGTCGCGATCCACTGCGTGCTGCTGTCGGGCAGCCGGATGCTCTGGCTGCCGAAGTTCGACGCGCACGAGGTGATGGCGCTGCTCCCGAAGGCGACGGTGATGATGGGCGTGCCGACGTTCTACACGCGCCTGCTCGCCGAGCCGTCGTTCGGGCGCGCCCTGACCGACGGCGTCCGCCTGTTCGTGTCCGGCTCCGCGCCGCTGCTGCCCGAGACGTTCCGCGAGTTCGAGGAGCGCACCGGCCAGCGCATCCTCGAGCGCTACGGCATGACCGAGACCGGCATGAACACGTCGAATCCGCTCGACGGTCCGCGGCTCGGAGGCACCGTCGGCCCGCCGCTGCCGGGCGTGTCGGTGCGCATCGTCGGCGACGACGGCGCCCCGTGCGCGCCGGGGACGATCGGCGCGATCCAGGTCAGGGGACCGAACGTGCTCAAGGGCTACTGGAACCTGCCGGAGAAGACGCGCGAGGAGTTCACCGCCGACGGGTGGTTCAGGACCGGCGACATGGGCGAGTGGACGCCCGAGGGCTACGTGAGGATCGTCGGCCGCGCGAAGGACCTGATCATCACCGGGGGCCTGAACGTCTACCCGAAGGAGATCGAGGAGCGCATCGACGCGATGGACGGCGTCGCGGAGAGCGCGGTGATCGGCGTCCCGCACCCGGACTTCGGCGAGGCCGTGACCGCGGTCGTCGTCGCAAAGCCGGGACACGCGCTCACGGAAGGCGCGATCGTCGGCGCGCTCAAGGCGGAGATCGCGAACTTCAAGGTGCCCAAGCGCGTGTTCTTCGCGGTGGACCTGCCGCGCAACTCGATGGGCAAGGTGATGAAGGCGGCGTTGCGCGAGAAGTACTCGCGCTGAGTCGACATCCCGCGCGGTGCGCCGGATGGTGCCGCGCTC
>JAKLIE010000480.1 GCA_022709775.1 Pseudomonadota bacterium | reverse complement strand
GTCGTCCCACTCGCCGCGGTGGATGTCGTAGAGCAGCGTGCGGCTCGCGTTCGACGGGTCGGTCGCGTGCACGCGGCCGCCGGTCAGGTTCCAGACGAGCCAGCTGTCGACCGTCCCGAACGCGAGCTCGCCGCGGCGCGCCCGGGCGCGGGCGCCCGGCACGTGGTCGAGCAGCCACTTGAGCTTGGTGCCGGAGAAATACGCGTCGAGCACGAGCCCGGTCCTGCGCTGGAACGTCGGCGCGTGCCCGGCGGCGCGCAGCGCCTCGCAGGTGCCCGCCGTGCGCCGGTCCTGCCAGACGATCGCGTTCGCGACCGGCCGGCCCGTCGCGCGCTCCCAGAGCACGGTGGTCTCGCGCTGGTTCGTGATGCCGATCGCGGCGATCTCGCGCGCGGCGATGCCGGCCTTCGCGATCGCCTCGTGCATGACGCCGGACTGCGTCGCCCAGATCTCGACCGCGTCGTGCTCGACCCATCCCCCCTGCGGGAAGATCTGCCGGAACTCCCGCTGCGCCGTCGCGCGCACCGCGCCCGAGGCGTCGAAGACGATCGCGCGGGAGCTGGTCGTGCCCTGGTCGAGGGCGAGGATGTACGGCATCCGGTTCCTCCGGTTGCGGCAAGCTCGGGCCGCGTCGTAAAATGGCGATTTTGCGGCCCATTGTAGACTTGCTCTTCCGGCGCCGCCCGCCGACGCCCGGCCCTTCCGATCGCACCCCGATGCCCCTCACGCCGCCCGTCCCGCGAGAGCGCCTGCACACGCGCAACATCGTGTGCGACGGCTATCGGCGCGGCGACGGCCTGTTCGACATCGAGGCGAGGCTCGTCGACACGAAGTCGCACGCCTTCCCGCTGATGAGCGGCGTGCGCGACCAGGGCGAGCCGGTCCACGACATGTGGATCCGGGTCACGATCGACCGCGAGTTCGCGATCCGCGCGGTCGACGCGAGCATCCCGTCGGCGCCGTATCCGGGCGGTTGCGACCGGATCGAGGGCGCCTACCAGAAGCTCGTGGGCGCGAACCTGGCGCGCGGCTTCCGCCGCGTCGTGAAGGAAGCGCTGGGCGGCGTGCACGGGTGCTCGCATCTGACGGAGCTCGTCGGGCTGCTCCCGAGCGTCGCCGTGCAGACGTTCGCGAGCCTTCGGCGCGAGATCGAAGGCGCCGAGAAGCCCTTCCAGCTCGACCGCTGCCATGCGCTCGACACCCGCAGCGAAACCGTCCGCCGCTATTACCCGAAGTGGTATCGCGGCGCGGCCTGAACGGGGACGGACCGCGGAACCGCACCAGTAGAGTCACGGACAGCGCGCCCGCGGCCGACCGGCCCCGGGGCCGCCGCCAGTCCCAACCGAGGATGTCGCCTTGAAAATCCACGAGTACCAGGGCAAGGAAATCTTCCGCCGCTACGGCCTCGCCGTGCCGCGCGGCATTCCGGCGTTCTCGGTCGACGAAGCCGTGCGCGCGGCGAAGTCGCTGCCCGGCCCGGTCTGGGTGGTGAAGGCCCAGATCCACGCGGGCGGCCGCGGCAAGGGCGGCGGCGTGAAGCTCGCGCGCTCGCTCGACGAGGTCCGGACGCTGGCGTCGCAGATCCTCGGCATGCAGCTCGTCACGCACCAGACGGGCCCTGCCGGCCAGAAGGTCCGCCGGCTGCTGATCGAGGACGGCGCGGACATCGCGAAGGAGCTCTACGTCGGCATGGTCGTCGACCGCGCCACGCAGCGCGTCGCGCTGATGGCGAGCTCCGAGGGCGGCATGGACATCGAGGAAGTCGCAGCGAAGACGCCCGAGAAGATCCACAAGGTGTTCGTCGACCCGAAGGCCGGGCTCACCGACGCCGAGGCCGACGACGTCGCGCGGAAGATCGGCATTCCCGACGCCAGCGTGCCCGCCGCACGGGCGATGCTGCAGGGCCTCTACAAGGTGTTCGACGAGACCGACGCGTCGCTCGCCGAGATCAACCCGCTGATCCTGACCCGCGACGGCCGCGTCGTCGCACTGGACGCGAAGCTCAACTTCGACTCGAGCGCGCTGTTCCGCCAGCCCGGCATCGTCGAGATGCGCGACCTCGACGAGGAGGACCCCGCCGAGGTCGAGGCCTCGAAGTTCGACCTGTCCTACATCTCGCTCGACGGCAACATCGGTTGCCTCGTCAACGGCGCCGGCCT
>JAKLIE010000048.1 GCA_022709775.1 Pseudomonadota bacterium | reverse complement strand
TCGAAACGCCCACAGGGCCGACGCCTTCCCGGACGTAGCCGCGATTCGAGACGAAATCGAGCCGCGTCGCGAGGTCGGTCGTGAAACGGTGGTTCGGCGCGCCGGTCTGTCCGTCGTTGTACATCCGGTAGACGGGGCTCGCCCATGACGGGCAGGCGCCTGCGGCGTCAGGCAGCGGCACGTGGAACGCAACCTTCTCGAACTGCCAGTCGGGATTGCGCTTCACGCCCTCGCATTCCGCGGTGTCGGCCGTGTAGAAGTGCGAGCTCTTCGGCGCGAAGCTCGTGCTGAAGAATCGGCAGACAGGGACGGTGCCGGTCGTCGGGTTCGTGTGCGTCATGAAGCTCTGCCCGGTGCGCTTCCAGACGCCGCCGAAGGCGCCTGCATCCAGCCCCGCGATCTCGGCGGGGTCGGCGGTCATGAAATGGTGCCCGAACCCGGCGTGGAAGTACTCGACCGTGTTCGCGGACGGTGGGCCGAGGTTCGCCCTGAATTGCTCCAGGCCGGGGCGCGCCGCGAGTGACGGCGTCAGCAGGCTGCCGAACTGGAGCACGAAGCCCTCGTTCGTCGGTTCGGTGATTCCGCCCTGGAACTCGGGGTAGAAATAGAACCAGCCGACGATCGACGGATGGTTCGTGGCGAACCGCAGTTGCTCGCGCAGCCAGTCCGACTGCCCTTGCGGCGTGAACGGGAAATCGGGCATCGGCTTCGAAACCAGCGTCTCCGGCGAGGACTGGTACGACGCCTCGACGATCATCACCGGCTTGCCCGGCACCGCGATCTGGTCGACGGCGCGCGCGACGCGCTTGAACCAACACGAGCTCGAGTACCGATCGAGCTTCCAGGGGCGCGAGCCCTGCGCGTACGGGTGCGACAGGGCCGCGATGTCGTAGTCGACGCCGAAGTCGCGCATCGCGCGGAAGAAGTCCGGCCCCATCTGAGGGCCGGCGCCGGACTCGAGGCTCGCCGCGTGGACCGCGATCCTCGCAGTCGGCGCCGCGCGTCGGATGCCGGCCGCCGCCGACTTCAACAGCGTCGCCTGCACCGACCAGACGTTCTCGCGCAGCCACGTGCGGTCATTGACGAAATCGACCCCGGGCGGCACCGGAATGCGGCGGTTCGGCAGGAAATCCACCATGCCGATGTCCGTCTCGTTGCCCAACTCGTAGATCTCGACATCGAGTCCCTTCGCCTTGAAGTAGGCCGCCGTGTCGTGCGCGTGCTGCTCCATGAGCGCTGCCGTATCGGCGACGCTCTTTCCGGCCCAGGCGGCGGGCGCCGTCTGGTTACCCCAGTTCGCGGCGATGTCGCTGAAGTACAGGTACGCGTAAAGGCGCATGCCGCGGTCCGCCGCGTCGCGGAGCGTGCGCGCGGCGTACTCGCGCGATCCCCAGGTGCCCGACACCCAGGGCAGGGTCCTCCACTGCTCCGGCGGCACGAGGTCGAGCTGGGGTTGCGAGATCGCGGTCACGCCGACGCGGATCCACTCCATCCCGTTCTGGCGGAAGAGGGCGAGAGCGTCCAGACCTGCGAGCGACGTTCCGAAATAGCGAAAGGCAGGCCAGTTCTCCGACACGCCGCCGAACGCGAAGTCCGGACGCCTCGAGACGAACCCGGGCTGCGTCCAGGACACGTCGTCGCTCGCCCCGTCGTTCACCACGAAGTCGTCGAATCGGGCGACCAGCGCGCGTGCGACGCCGACGTTCGAGGTCGCGAGGTAGGCGAACACCGGCGCGGACGGACCATCGATCGCTCCCAGGTCGGTCCAGGAAGATCCGTCCGAAGCGTGCAGGAACCGGATGAGCGACCCCTTGCGAACGACCCGGAGCGTTCCCGCTTCGGCCGACGCATCGACCCAGGGCGGTACCGGCCCTCCTGCGAGCTCGGGCAGCGAGGCGTAGACGGCGAGCGAATCGCCGCTCGAGTGCCGCGACCGCGAGAACTGGATGATCCTCGATTCGTCCCACCAAAGGCCGAGCGCGGCGTTCAGCTGGGCGAAGCCTCCTGTGGCCGCGACGGGGGCCGTCTCGAAGCCGGTCACTCGCCGATAGCCGACCTGGATGTCAAAGTCGCCGACGAGGCGTGCCTGCGACAGCACGCGTGCCGAGCCGAAGGTCCCGACCCCGGTTGTCGAAAGCCGGAGCGCGCCGGATTGTGACGCCTCCCCTTCGTAGCTCATTTCCTCCCACTTGCACGCATCCAGGGAGCTTCCGTCGAATCGATCGTCCATCGACGACGCGCCGTGCGCGACCGCAATCGATCCGAGGACGGCGGCGAGCGCGGCGCATGCCCGGACGACGGCCTGCGAGCGGCGCCGGGTGCGATCGAATCGGGCGAGAGGCAGCATGGGAAGCAGTCGAGCAACCGAGATTCGGCCATTATGGAGACGGTTCGCGCGCCCGCTCAAGCGCGACGAAGGTCCCGACGCCGCGCGTGGTACCTGCGCCACGCGAGGCGGGGCCGGCGAGGCGCGATGAAGGACCGCCGGCGACAGTCCGCGCTCGAGGCCGACCGTTGGCGCTGGCGCCGGGGAATGGAGTAAACTGGCGCGCCGAAGCGTCCCGAAACGGCGCGAAAAACAATGCGCTACATCGATTTCCTGAGGCCGTCCCTTGAGCCGGCGCGCCGCCGGGCTGCGCGGGCGGCATGAGCTCGGGCATCCTCTTCGCCCTCGCGATCGCCGCACTGTCGGTCGCGGTGATCGTCGGCCTGGTCAAGCGCAACCGCGGGCCCGGGCCGACGACGCGCGGCGGCCTCGACTCGCCGAACACGGTCGCGCAATGGACCGAGGGCGAGACGACGCGACTGCTGTCGTCCGCGGAACTGCCGGGCCTCTACCTGCTGCGCCCGCGCTTCCTCACCAAGGCCGAGAGCGTCGTGTTCCTGCTGCTCAGGGCCGCATTCCCGCGCCACGAGATCTTCGCGAAGATCCGCCTCGCGGACGTGCTGCAGGTGAAGATCGGGCCGCAGGGCATGGAGCGGCTGCGCGCGTTCCGCAAGATCGCCAACCAGCACGTGGGCTTCGTGGTCTGCGACAAGGACATGACGATCGTCGCGATCGTCGATGCGAAGGAGCCCGAGCAGGTCACCAATCCGCGCGACCAGAAGCTCGAGATCATCAAGCAGCGCTGCCTGCAGGCGGCCCAGGTCAAGTACATCGCGATCTACCCGCCGCAGCTGCCGCGCTACCGCGAGTTGCGCGAGCAGGTCCTCGGGCCTGCCGCCGATCTCGTGTAGACGTCGCCGTGGCCGGGCAGGCCGCCCGCGCGCGCAGCCTGCCCCGTCGCGAGCCGTGCCCGGACCGCTCTTTTCCGTTCGTGACACCTCCCGCGATGCCGCCATGACGACCTTCAAGCTCACCTATTCGACGATGTTCGATCCGCCGGAGGATCTGCACCGGCATTTCGAAGCGGCGCTCGCGGCGGTCCGGTCGAGTCTCGGCGCCGAGCACCCGATGTGGATCGGCGGCGAGGACGTGCGCGCCGCGAAGCAGTTCACCGTGCACGGCCCGATCGACCGCCGGGTCGCGCTCGGCCGGTTCCAGGCGGGGGACGGCACGCACGCCGCCGCCGCGATGGAGGCCGCCGCCCGCGCGTTCCCCGCGTGGGCCGCGACGCCGTGGCGGAAGCGGGTCGCGACGCTCAGGCGCGCGGCCGACCTGATCGAGGGCCGTGTCTACGAGATCGGCGCGGTGCTCGCGCTCGAGGTCGGCAAGAACCGGATGGAGGCGCTCGGCGAGGCGCAGGAGACGGCCGACCTGATCCGCTACTCGTGCGACCGGATGGAGGCGAACGACGGATTCGTCCGCGCGATGGCGCGCGATCCGGTGGCCGGCTTCTCGAGCGAGAACACGAGCGCGATGAAGCCGTGGGGGCCGTGGCTCGTGATCGCGCCGTTCAACTTCCCGCTCGCGCTCGCGGGGGGACCGGCGGGCGCAGCGCTGGTCGCCGGCAACACGGTCGTGCTTAAGCCTGCGACGACGACGCCATGGAGCGCCCGGCTCCTCGCGCTGGCGCTGCGCGACGCCGGCGTGCCGCCGGGTGTGTTCAATCTCGTGACCGGCAGCGGAGCGGCCGTCGGCGAGCCGCTCGTCCGCGATCCGCGCGTCGCGGGGGCGACGTTCACCGGCAGCTACGAGGTCGGGATGCACCTCGTGCGCACGTTCGCGCAGGCGCGCTGGCCGCGCCCGTGCATCGCCGAGATGGGCGGCAAGAATGCCACGATCGTGAGTCGGCACGCGAACCTCGGCGATGCGGTGACCGGCATCGCGCGCTCGGCGTTCGGGCTCACCGGCCAGAAGTGCTCGGCCTGCTCCCGCGTCTACGTCGACCACACGCGCTACGCCGACGTCGTCTCCGCGCTGCACCAGGCGGCGATGCGCGTCGCGACCGGCGATCCGACCGTGCGCGAGCACTGGATGGGGCCGCTCATCGACGCCCACGCGGTCGCGCGCTACGAGGACGCGGCCGCGCAGGTGCATGCGCTCGGCGCGGCCGGCGCGATCGTGCACGGCGGCGAGCGCCTCGACCACGGCGACCTCGCGCACGGCCACTACGTCGCGCCGACGGTCGCGCGCGCGCCGATCGACCACCCGCTGTGGTCGCAGGAGTTGTTCGCGCCGTTCGTGCTGGTGGCGCCGGTGGACTCGGTCGACGAAGGCATCGCGCGCGCGAACGCGAGCGAGTACGGCCTCACCGCGGGCTTTTACGGCGACCCCGACGAGACCGAGCGCTTCTTCGCGACGATCGAGGCGGGCGTCGCGTACGCGAACCGTCCGCAGGGAGCGACGACGGGGGCGTGGCCGGGCCACCAGCCGTTCGGCGGCTGGAAGGGCTCCGGATCGACCGGCAAGTCCGCGGGCTCGCTCTATTACCTGACGCAGTACCTGCGCGAGCAGTCCCAGACGCGCGTGCGGCGCGTCTGACGTCGCCGCGGGTCAGACCGCGGCGAGCACGTCGCGATAGACGTCGCGGTCGACGTTGCCGCCGGACAGGACGACCGCGCAGCGCCGCCCGGCGCGCCGCGGGTCGGCGAGCAGCGCGGCGAGCGGCGCCGCGCCGGCTCCCTCGGCGACCTGGTGCGCGTCGTCGAACAGCGCGCGCATCGCCTCGCCGACCGCGGCATCGTCGACCTCGATCACGTCTTCCGCGCCGCGCCACAGGATCTCGAGCGCGGCGGCGACCGGCACGCGCACCGCCATGCCGTCCGCCATCGTGACGGCAGAGGGCGTCTCGATCGGCGCGCGCGCGCGGAACGACTGCGCGTAGGCATTCGCCCCGGTCGAGACGACGCCGACGATCGCGGTCGAAAGGCCGAGCGCGTCGCGCACGCCGATGAGCCCGCAGATGCCCGAGCCGCAGCCGATCGGGACGTAGACGCGGTCGAGATTCGCGACCGCGCGGAAGAGCTCCAGCGCGTAGGTGGCGACGCCCGCGACGAGCGGCCGCTCGAACGGGCCGACGAACGCGAGTCCGCGCTCGCGCGCGATCTCGTGCGCACGCACTCGCGCCTCGTCGAAGTCGCGGCCGTGCTCGATCAGCTCGGCGCCGTACGCGCGCATCGCGGCGTTCTTGCCGCGCGAGTTGCCGTGCGGGACGACGATCGTGCAGGCGAGCCCGTGGCGACGTGCCGCGAACGCGAGGCTCTGTCCGTGATTGCCCCGGGTCGCGCTGGCGACGCCTGCGGGCCGAGCGGGCGAATCGGCGAGCTCGCCCAGGAGGTTCAATCCGCCGCGCACCTTGAACGCGCCGGTCGGCGTGTGGTTCTCGTGCTTGACCCAGACCTCGGTGCCGGCGCGCTTCGCGACGAGCGGCCAGGCGACCTGGGGCGTCGGCGGCATCGCCGCGTAGACGCGACGGGCCGCCGCCTCGACCTCGGCGAGCGCGAGCGGCCCGGTCGCCCGGGCCGCGTACGGCGTCACTTGCCGACGAAGAAGTTGAGGTACGCCCAGAGCAGGATCAGTGCGCCCACGATCGACATGATCCAGCCGGCGGGCCTGAATCTGCCGTCGGACGACCCGCCGAACAGTCCGCCGATGATGCCGCCGACGACCGAGCCGCCGATGCCCAGCGCCGTGGTCATCCAGAAGCCGAGGTTGATGGCGCCGGGATAGAAGAAGCGAGCGAGCAGGCCGACGACGAAGCCGATGACGATCATCCAGACGATGCCCATGACGCTCATGGCGGTCTCCCGAAGGTGGCGGATTGACGACGCTGCCGGAAGGGATCGCTTCCGGAGTCGACGATGCTAGCACGCCGCATCACGCCGGCGTGTAATCGCCGGGCGGGCCGCGACGACCCTTCGCCATGAGATCATCGAAGGCGGTCGCGTCGCTCGTCCTCGCGCTGTGCGCGACCGCGGCCGGCGTCCGCGCCGCGGAGCCGGCCTGCCGGGCCGGGAGCGGCGAGCGCACGCTGCCGCTCGTCGAGCTCTACACGTCGGAAGGCTGCTCGAGTTGTCCGCCGGCCGATCGCTGGCTCTCCGCGACGTCGGGTGCCGGCGGCGTCGAAGTGGCCGCGCTCGCGTTCCACGTCGACTACTGGGATCGACTGGGGTGGCCGGACCGGTTCGCGCGACCGGAGTGGTCGGCGCGCCAGCGCTCGGTCGCGCACGACGCGCGAAGCGCGGTCGTCTACACGCCCCAGGTCCTGCTGCAGGGCGTCGACTTCTCCGCGTGGAGAGGCGACGGTGCGACGCGAGCGATCGCGCACGCGGCGGCGGTCCCCTCCCGGGCCGACATCGTGCTCGGGGCGAGGTCCGCTGGCAGGCGACTCGCCGTGGTCGCGACGGCCCGCGTGCGCATGCCCGCGGAGGCCGCGGGCGCCCGCCTCGTGGTCGCGTGGGTCGACAGCGGACACGTGACCGACGTAAGGCGCGGCGAGAATGCCGGCGTCGTGCTCGTGCACGACCGCATCGTGCGTGCGCTGGCCGCCGGCCGCGAAGCCGACGCGTCGGGAACGATGCGCTTGGACGCGACGTTCGACCCTCCGGCCGACCTCGGCCGCGATCCCCAGCTCGTCGCGTTCGTCGAGCGCGGCGCGCGTCGCGAGGTGCTGCAGGCGCTCGTGCTGCCGCTCGACGGCTGCGTCCGCTGACGCCGCGACGAAGGAGGGCCGGGCCCAGCCGTCAGGGCTGGGTCTCGACGGCCTTCGCGTCGGCGGGCAGCAGCACCGAGCCGAACAAGGCCGGCTTCACCGCGCCGAACGCCTCGTTGACGATGAGGGGCGGCACGGCGTCGCGCGCCTGCGCCTCGATCCGCTGCTTGAGCTCGGCGACCTTCGCGGGGTTCGCGTCGGCGAGATTCGCGGCCTCCCCGGGATCCTGCGCGAGGTCGAAGAGCTCGACCCGGGACGGCAGCGTCGCCTGCCAGACGAGCTTCCAGCGTCCGCTGCGCAGCGCGGCGCGGAACGGCTCGATGTCGTACACGACTTCGTCGCGCGGCGATGCCTTTCCCTCGGCGAGCGCGCCCCACACGTTCATCCCGTCCAGCGGCTTGCCCTTGAGCGCGTCGGCGCCCGCGAGCGCCGCGATCGTCGGGTACATGTCGACGACGTGGAGCGGCCCGTCGACGACCGACCCCGCGGCGATGCGTCCGGGCCAGTTGGCGAGCGCGACCACGCGCGTGCCGCCCTCGTAGAGCGTTCCCTTGCCGTCGCGGAACGGACCGTTGTCCGCCGGGATCGTGCTCTTCGACATGTCGATCTCGCCGGTGAACTTCGCCGAGCGAGGCCCGCCGTTGTCGCTCTGGAACACGATCAGCGTGTTGTCGCGCATCCCGCGCCGTTCGAGCGCGTCGACGACGCGGCCGATCTGGTCGTCCATCGACGAGATCATCGCCGCGTACGCGCGTCGCGAGGGGTCGCCGACCGACGCGTAGCGGTCGAGCGCCGCCCGGGGCGCCTGGTAGGGCGCGTGCGGCGCGGTGAAGGCGAGGTAGAGGAAGAGCGGGACCTTCGGGTCGTGAGCCTCGATCAGCCGCACCGCGTCGTTGCCGAGGAGCTCGGTGACGTAGCCTTGCTCGACGACGGGCCGACCGTCGCGGAACCAGTCGCGCGTGCCGTGCGCCGAGTGATCGAAGTAGTCGATCTCGCCGAGCAGCGGCCCGTACTGGTAGTCGAAACCGCGCTCGCGCGGCCAGTACTTGCGATCGGCATGTCCGAGGTGCCACTTGCCGACGATCGCCGTGCGGTACCCGGCCTCCTTCAGCGCCTGCGGCAGCAGCCGCTCGTCGGTGGCGAGCCCGTAGGTGCCCGCCGACGGGATGACCAGCGTCTGCAGGCCGTAGCGGTGCGGATACCGGCCCGTCATCAGCGCCGCCCGCGACGGCGTGCACATCGGCTGCGCGTAGAACTGCTCGAGCCGCGCGCCGCCCATCGCGAGCCGGTCGATGGTCGGCGTCCGGATGTCGGACCCATGGAAGCCGACGTCCTTCCAGCCCTGGTCGTCGGAAACGATGTAGACGACGTGCGGGCGCGGCGGGACGGGCTGCGCGCCGGCGCCCGGCGTCCACGCGGCGATGACGGCAGCCAGCGACGCCAACGCGAATGCGGCGATGCGGTTCACTTGCATGGAGGAGACTCCTGTTGGTCGCGCACGTCCGCCGCGCGCGGCGATGCACGCGGCGGAGAGGTTTGCCCGCGTCAACCGTGAACGACCTGGCGCAGTTCGCCGGCCTTGTACCTGGAGGCGATCTTCTCGAGCGGCACCGGCCTGATCTTCGAGCCCATCCCCGCGCAGCCGAACTGCTCGTAACGCTGCTTGCAGATCGCCTTCGCCGCCTCGCGCGCGGGCTTCAGGAAGTCGCGCGGGTCGAACGCGGAGGGCTTCTCGCG
>JAKLIE010000479.1 GCA_022709775.1 Pseudomonadota bacterium | reverse complement strand
GCCGTCGCGCTCTCGGCCGCCGCGCCCGCCCTCGCGCAGGACCCGGTCCTCAACCTCTATTCGGCCCGTCACTACCAGACCGACGAGGCGCTCTACGCGAACTTCACGAAGGCGACCGGCGTCCGCATCAACCGCATCGAGGCCGGCGACGAGCAACTGCTCGAGCGCCTCAGGTCCGAGGGGACGAACAGCCCGGCCGACGTGCTCCTGATCGTCGACGCGTCGCGCCTCTACAACGCGCAGCAGCTCGGGATGTTCCAGCCGGTGAAGTCCGCCGTGCTCGAGTCGCGCATCCCGGCGTCGCTGCGCGACCCGAACGGCGAGTGGTTCGGCTTCTCGTCGCGCGCCCGCGTGATCGTCTACAGCAAGGCGCGCGTGAAGCCGGCGGACGTCCCGACCTACGAGTCGCTTGCCGACCCGGTGAACAAGGGCAGGATCTGCGTGCGCTCGGGGGCGCACCCGTACAACCTGTCGCTGGTGGCCTCGATGATCGAGCACCTGGGCGAGCCGAGGGCCGAGGCATGGGCGCGCGGCGTGGTCGCGAACTTCGCGCGCGCGCCGAAGGGCGGCGACACCGACCAGATCAAGGCGGTCGCGGCGGGCGAGTGCGACGTCGCGCTCTCGAACACGTATTACTACGCGCGCCTGCTGCGCTCGACCAGGGCCGAGGACCAGGAGCTCGTCGCGAAGACGGGCATCGTGTGGCCCGACCAGGCGAGCTTCGGGACGCACGTCAACATCTCGGGCGCCGGCGTGCTGAAGCACGCTCCCCATCGCGAGGCGGCAGTGAAGTTCCTCGAATACCTCTCGAGCGACGAGGCGCAGCGCTACTTCGCCGACGGCAACAACGAGTGGCCGGTCGTGAAGAGCGTCGTCGTGAAGAATCCGGCACTCGAGGCGATGGGGACGTTCAAGGCGGATCCGCTGCCGATCGCCGCCCTCGGCCGCAACACCCCTGCCGCGCAGAAGCTCGTCGACCGGGCGGGCTGGCGCTGAGGGATCGGCCCCCGTTCAGGCATCGCCGGGGTCCGCCTCCCTCCGCCGCCGCGACGCGCGGGCGAGCGCGACGATCGGGATCAGACCCACCGCCACGATCGCGAGCGACGGGAGCGCCGCCTCGGCCAGGCGCTCGTCGCGTGCGAACGAGTACGCCTGAGTCGCGAGCGTGTCGAAGTTGAACGGCCGCAGCACGAGCGTCGCCGGCAGCTCCTTCATCACGTCGACGAACACGAGCAGCAGCGCGGCCGCTGCGCTGCGCGCCAGCAGCGGGGCGTGCACGCGGCGGAAGGTGGCGGCGGTTCCGCATCCCAGGCTGCGCGCCGCCGCGTCCATCGCGGGCGTGATCCGCGCGAAGCCCGGCTCGATCCCGTTCCACGCAACCGCGAAGTACCGCACCTGGTAGGCGTAGATCAGCGCGACCGTGGTGCCGGTCAGGAGGAGCCCCGGGCTCGTCCCGGTCGTGCGCCGGATCGCATCGGCGAGAACGCCGTCGATCGCGCCCAGCGGCAGCAGCACGCCGACCGCGAGCACCGTTCCCGGAACCGCGTAGCCCAGCGCCAGCACTCGCGCGGCCATGCGCGGGACCGGGCCCGGCGCGAGACGCGTCGCGTAGACGACCAGCACCGCGAAGACGACGGCGATCGCGGAGGCGATGCCCGCGACCCGCAGGCTGTTCCACGCCCACTCGACGAACCGGATGGTCATCGCGACCTCCGGCTCCGCGTGCACGAGGCGGACGAGCAGCGCCACCGGCAGCGCGAATCCGACGACGAGCGGCACCGCGCAGAGCGCGGCGATCGTCGCGCCCCGCCATCCGCCGACCCAGGGACGCGGGTCGCCCGACATCGCGCGCGTGCGGCCCGTGCCGACGCTGCGCGCGGCGCCCCGCGACGCGCGTTCGAGCGCGATCGCGACCAGCACGAAGCCCAGCAGCGCCGCCGCGAGCTGCGCGGACGCGGCGCGGTCCCCCAGCGCGAACCAGGCGCGGTAGATGCCGGTCGTGAACGTGTCGACGGCGAAGTACGCGACGGTGCCGAAGTCGGCCAGCGTCTCCATCAGCGCGAGCGCGATGCCGCCGGCGATCGCCGGCCGGGCAAGCGGCAGCTCGACGCGCCAGAACGCGCGCCGCCGGTCGAGGCCGAGCGTTCGCGCGGCCTCGACGTAG
>JAKLIE010000478.1 GCA_022709775.1 Pseudomonadota bacterium | reverse complement strand
GCGCGGAACGGCGGTCGGAAGTGCGATCCTGGTGGCGCTGAAGGCGCTGTTCCCCGAGCTCGACGTCGACCTGCGCGGGGGCACGACGCCGCCGCGGCGGGCGCAGGCGATCGATGCACCGCGCGAGCCGGGCAAGGTGGCGCCCGAACCGGTGGAGCCCGGCTCCTACCGATCGGCGGCGATCGTGCTGCTCACCGACGGCCAGGCGACCGCGGGCGCCGATCCGGTCGCGGCGACGCGGCTCGCGGCGGAGCGGGGCGTGCGCGTCTACACGGTCGGGTTCGGCACCGCGGAAGGGGCATCGGTGAGTTTCGACGGCTGGTCGATCTTCATGCGCTTCGACGAGGAGGCGCTGAAGGCGATCGCGGACGTGACCAAGGCTTCGTATTTCCACGCGAAGTCGGCGGAAGACCTCGTCAAGGTGTACGAGAGCCTCAACGCGCAATACGTGTTCGAGCGCACGCATACCGAGATCTCGGCGCTGTTCGCCGCCGCGGCCGCGCTGCTGACGATCGTCGCCGCCGCGCTCTCGGTGCTCTGGTTCCGGCGCCTCGCCTGACGCCGGACCGGCTCGCCGTCACGCGTGGACGGTGCGTCCGTCGGCCCACGCCCGCAGCGCGGCGACGGCCTCGGCCATCACGACCGAGAGCGGGTGCGTGCGCGCGAGCTCGGCGAGCACCCGGTCGGTGTCGACCGGTGCGTCGTCGTGTCGCGCGTCGAACCCGGCGCCGACGACCGCCTGCTCGATCTCCGCGCCCGAGTGCCCTTCGCTTGCGCGTGCGAGCGCGTCGAGATCGAAGCCGGCCGGCGCGAAGCCGCGTCGGCCGAGGTGGACGGCGAAGATCTCGCGACGCGCTTCGGCGTCGGGAAGGTCGACGAAGAAGATCTCGTCGAAGCGGCCCTTGCGCAGGAGCTCGGGCGGCATCGAAGCGAGCTCGTTCGACGTCGCGACGAGGAACACGCGCGAGTTGCGCTCGTTCATCCAGGTCAGGAACGCGCCGAGCAGCCGCCTCGACACGCCGCCGTCGGCGCGCTCGTCGCCCGCGGCGAGCGCCTTCTCGATCTCGTCGATCCAGAGGACGCAGGGCGCCATCGCCTCGGCGGCGGCGAGCGCCTCGCGCAGGCGGCGCTCGGTCTCGCCCTGCCACTTGTCGTAGAGCGCGGTGAACTCGAGGCGCACGAGCGGCACGCGCCAGGCCCCGGCGACCGCGCGCGCGGCCAGGCTCTTGCCCGCGCCCTGGACGCCGGTCAGCAGCACGCCCTTCGGCACGTCCGCTCCGGGCGACGCCGGTGCGACGAACGCGGCGCGCCGCCGCGCGAGCCACGCCTTCAGGTTGCCCATGCCGCCCACCTGCTCGAGGCCCGCACCGGGCAGCTCGACCTCGACCGGCAGCGCGCCCAGCGCGTCCCGCTTCGACGACAGCACCCGCGGCAGGTCGCGCGAGTCGAGCACGTGGTCGTCGCGGATCGCGGCACGGACCAGGCGGCGCGCATCGTCCTCGGCGAGCCCCGCCAGGTGGGCGACCAGGTGGTCGATCGTGTCGGCGGCCGACCGGACCGGCTGCCCGCGCTCCCTGGCGGCGAGCTGGCCCTCGATCTCGATCAGCTTGCGCAGCGCCGCCGGATCGGGCCGGCGCGGCGTGAAGCGCGACACGTAGCGCGCGAGCGAAGGCGCGACCGGCAGCGACGAGCCGATCAGCAGCAGGGTCCGCGCCCCGTCTGCGTGCGCCATGGCGATCTCCTTCAGGCGGCGCTGCACGACCGGATCGGCGAGGAACGGGTCGGGATCCAGCAACGCGAAGACCGCGTTGCCCGGCTCGCGCTCGACCTGGCGCAGCGCGTCGGCGAGCGGCTCGGTGTCGGCGACCGTTCGCGGCCGTGTCGCGGGGACGCGATCCGCCGGCGCGTGTCCGTCGACGTAGCCGCCGGCGGGCGCGTACCCGCGCGCGACCTCCGCGTAGGTGAAGCTGCGCTGCACGAGGCCGTCGGCGACGCTCCAGGTGTAGAAGGCGCGGTTCGCGTGGCGCGCCAGACGCTCGGCGAGCGCGAGCACCTTCGCCTCCTCGTGCGATTCGACGACGACGATCGGCGCCCCGGTGCGCAGGAGCCGCGCGAGCTCGTCGGCGTCGCTCGCGCCCGGCGCCGGGATCATGGCCTCGCGGCGACGATCGCCT
>JAKLIE010000477.1 GCA_022709775.1 Pseudomonadota bacterium | reverse complement strand
TGTCGCGCATCGGGCGCGGCGTGTACATGCAGACCAACGCGTCCTGGTCGATCGACGACTCGCGCAACAAGTTCCAGTTCGGCTGCGAGCGCGGCGTGCTGATCGAGGACGGACGCATGGGGGGCGTGGTCAAGAACCCGAACTACCGCGGGATCTCCGCGTCGTTCTGGCGCAGCCTCGCGGCGGTGGGCGACGCGTCGACGATGCAGGTACTCGGCACGCCGTACTGCGGCAAGGGCGAGCCGTCGCAGATCATCGGCGTCGGGCATGCGTCGCCCGCATGCGTGTTCACGGACGTCGACGTGTTCGGAGGCGAGTCCTGATGGGTGCGGTGGCCGCAGCGGGAGCCGAGGAGCGCTTCGCCGACTGGACCTCGACGATCGAGCGCGCGCTCGCGCCGGGGGAGCGCTACACCGCGACCTGCGCGGGGGAGGCGACCGACTTCGCGCGCCTGAACCGAGGAAAGGTGCGGCAGGCGGGCAGCGTGCTGCAGAACGAGCTCGCGGTCCGGCTCGTGCGCGGCACCCGGCACGCCGAGCACACGCTGGCGATGACGGGCGACGCGGCGGTCGACCGCGAGGCGATCGCGGAGGCGGTCGCGGGCCTGCGCGACGTGCTGCCGGATCTCGCCGACGACCCGCACCTGCTCCTGGCGGATCGCGTCGAGAGTACGCGCGTCGAGCGCGCCGGGACGCTGCCGCCCGCGGAATCCGTCGTCGAGGAGGTGCTCGCGGCCGCGCACGGGCTCGACCTCGTCGGCATCTACGCGGCGGGCCCCGTCTGGCGCGGATTCGCGAACGCCGAGGGCCAGCGGAACTGGCATTCGGCCGAGACGTTCAACCTGCAGTGGAGCCTCTACGACCGCACGGACAAGGCGGTGAAGAGCGCCTACGCGGGCTTCGCGTGGGACCGCGGCGAGTTCGCCGCACGGATGGCGCGGGCGCGGGAGCGGCTCGCGCTCGTCGCGCGCCCGGCAAGATCGCTCGCGCCGGGCGCTTACCGCGCGTACCTCGCGCCGTCCGCCCTCGAGGAGATCGTCTCGCTGCTGGGCTGGGGCGGATTCTCGGCGCGCGCGCTCGAGACGCACCAGAGCCCGCTGTCGCGCATGCGCGCCGGCGAGCGGCTCGATCCGCGCGTGTCGATCGTCGAGGACATCGCCGGCGGCGTCGCGCCGGCGTTCCAGTCCGAGGGATTCGCGCGCCCGGCAAGCGTCGCGCTCGTGCGCGAGGGCACGCTCGTCGGCGCGCTCACCTCGCCGCGCACCGCACGCGAGTTCTCGATCCCGGCCAACGGCGCGAACGGCGAAGAGATGCCGGAGGCGCTGGCGATGGCGGGCGGCGATCTCGCCCGCGACGACGCGCTCGACGCGCTCGGCGACGGACTCATGGTCGGCAACCTCTGGTACACGAACTACTCGGACCGCCCGGCGTGCCGGATCACGGGCATGACGCGGTTCGCGACGTTCTGGGTCGAGCGCGGCCGCATCGTCGCGCCGGTCGACGTGCTGCGTTTCGACGACACGCTCTACCGGATGCTCGGCGCGAACCTCGAGGCGCTGACGCGCGAGACCGAACTCCTGCTCTCGCCCGACACCTACCGCTCCCGGCAGCTCTCGAGCGCCCGCCTGCCGGGCGCGCTCGTGCGGGAGATGGCGTTCACGCTGTAGACGGGGGCCGTCGGGGTCGGACCCCGGCGCAGGGGTCGACCCCCGGCGCGGCGCTCAGGCCGCGGCGTGCCAGCCCTTCGGGATGGCGGACAGCAGCCGCTGCGTGTAGGGCTCGCGCGGGTTCCGGTAGATCGTGTCCGCGTCGGCGATCTCGACGACCCTGCCCTCGTTCATCACCATCACCTCGTCGGAGATGTACTTGACCACGGCGAGGTCGTGCGAGATGAACAGATAGGACAGGCCGAACTCGTCCTGCAGGTCCTGCAGCAGGTTCAGCACCTGCGCCTGCACCGAGACGTCGAGCGCCGAGACCGACTCGTCGCAGATCAGGATGTCGGGCTTGAGCGTGAGGCAGCGCGCGATCGCGATGCGCTGGCGCTGGCCGCCCGAGAACTCGTGCGGGTACTTGTAGAACGAGACGTCGGGCAGGCCGACCTTGCCCAGGAGCTCGAACACGTGGTCGGTGCGCTCCTGCGCGTTCGCGCCGATGCCGTGGATCGCCAGCGGCTCG
>JAKLIE010000476.1 GCA_022709775.1 Pseudomonadota bacterium | reverse complement strand
AAAAGCTCTTCGGCGTCGCATTGCCGACCGAGACCTGACGCGGAGATCGGTGCGCCGCAGGTTCGGCGCGTGCCTACCGGGTTCCGATGCCGAGCCGCTTCACGACGTCGGTCCAGCGCTGCCGGTCGCTGGCGATCGTCGAAGCGAACGAGGCGCTCGTCCCGCCGATGGCTTCCAGCGCCTGGGCGTCGGCCCACGCGAGCGCGGCGGGCTCGCGCAGGATTCGCTCGATCTCGCGGTTCAGGCGCTCGACGATCTCCGTCGGCGTGCCTGCCGGCGCGACGAGCCCGATCCACGCCGAGAGGTCGACGTCTCCGAATCCCGCCTCGGCCGCCGTCGGCACGTCGGGCAGCAGCGGCGTGCGCTTCCGGGCGAACAGGACGAGCGCGCGCGCCTTGCCGGCCTGGGCGACGCCCAGGCCGGTCGTCACCGAGACGATCATCGCCTGCGCCTCGCCGCTCGCGACCGCCGCCATCCCTGCCGCGGGGCCGTTGTACGGGATGTGGGCGAGGTCGATGCCGGCCGCCGCGCTGAACAGCTCCATGTCGACGTGATTCGACGATCCCGCGCCGCCGGTCGCGTAGTTGAGCGCGCCGGGCCGGGCTTTCGCGTAGTCGACGAACTCGGCGAGCGTGCGCGGCGGCAGGGCGGCCGGAACCCACAGCGCCTTGATCGACCGGTGCAGGTTGATCACCGGCGCGAAGTCGCGGACCGCGTCGTAGGGCGGACGCTCGGCGGTCGCCGGCACGAGCACGTGCGTCGACAGCGTGGCGATCAGCAGCGTGTAGCCGTCGGGCGCGGCGCGCATCGCGTAGTCGGCGCCGATGACGCCGCTCGCGCCGGGCCGGTTCTCGACCGTCACCGGCACGCCCAGCGCTCGCGCGAGCGGCTCGGCGACCATGCGCGCGATGCGGTCCGGCGGGCCGCCGGGGGCCTGCGCCACGACGATGCGGACCGGCCGCGAGGGCCACTCGGCTGCGGCGGGCTGGGCCCCGGCGAGCGGGGCACCCGCGCCGGCGGCGGTTGCGAGTGCGACGACGAGCGCGAGGACGCGGGACTTCATGCGCGCCCGGCCGTCACTTCGCCATCGCGGCGCGCTTCGCGGGGTCCACGTCGAGATACTTCCACGCGAAGCCGAAGGGGGAGGGCCAGTAGCCGCGGACCCAGGGGTGCAGGAACGCGTTGTTCACGCTGTAGACCTGGAGCGACATCGGCGCGTAGCTCTGGACGAGCTCCGACATGCGTTTCGCGAGCGCGTTGCGCTCGGGGCCGGGAGGCGTGCGCAGGAACGCCTCGTACGCGGCGTCGTACTCGGGCAGGCGGAAGCGCGAGCGGTTGGTGTCCGGCGGCGAGCGGCTCCACAGCGTCGACAGGATCTGGTAGCCGGAAGGATCGAGTGCGCGGTAGCCGAGGTTGAACATCGGCAGCTGGCCGGCGAGGCTCTGCTTCAGCAGGTCGGCGAACGGCGCGGTATTGATGCGCATCCGGATGCCGATCGCCTCCATGCTCTTGAGCCACAGCGTGTCCGCCTCGCGCGACCACGAGTCCGGCAGCGAGCTGTGCACGAGCACGAACGGCTTGCCGTCGGGCATCTCGCGCCAGCCGTCGCCGTCGCGGTCCCTGTAGCCGAAGCGGTCGAGCAGCGCGCGGGCGGCGGCGGGATCGTACGTGGCCTTCGCGGGAAGCGAGGCATCGTGGCCGTCGACGTGCGGAGGCAGCAGCTGGTTCGCCGGCAGCGCCTGGCCGTGGTACATGACGCGGATGAAGTCCGGCGTGTTGAATCCCATGCCGATCGCACGACGCAGCGCGATGCCGTCCGGCGACAGGCCGCCCAGCTGCGGGTCGTCCATGTTGAAGTAGGTGAAGATCAGGTTCGGCGCGACGGCGCGCACGTGGCGGATGCCGCGCGCGGCGAACTCCGGCTTGAGCTTGCCGTCCTGCGTCACGCGGCCCAGCACCTGGCCGCCGAGGCCGACGTAGTCGAGCTCGCCCTTCTCGAACGACAGGAGCTCGGGCAGGAACTCCTCGATGATCGCGATCTCGATGCGCCCGATCGCGGGCAACGTCACGCCTTTCATCTCGGCGACGACCGCGCGGTGGGCCGGATCGGACGACGCCGGGAACGCGAAGCTGCGGTAGTGCGGGTTCGCCTCGAGCACGATCCGCGAGCCCTTGCGCCACTCCT
>JAKLIE010000475.1 GCA_022709775.1 Pseudomonadota bacterium | reverse complement strand
CGGGGTCGAGCGTCGAGAGCGACACCGGCCGCGACGGCACCAGCGTGAGCCCGTAGAGCTGCACGCGCTCCCGTGCGACGACCTCGCCGCGCTTCGGGTCCCACGACGGGTCGAACCGCTCGCGCGTGACGCGGTCGCCCGCCGCCGCCTCGATCCACTCGGGCTCGACGCGGGCGGCGCAGCGCGCGTAGAGCCGTGTCGTCTCGACGAGCTCCGCCGCGAGGATCCAGCGCCCGCCCTTCTTCGCGAGGCCGCTGCCCGGATGCAGGTTGAAGCGCAGGCCCCGCGGGCCTCCGTAGTCCTCGCCCGCCGACCGACGGGCCGCCCCGGGCGGAGGCGCGCGAAGCTCGCTCCGGGGAGAGGTCTCTCCATCCCGAAGGCCGACGTTGGACAGCAACCCGGCGAGCAGCGACTCGTGGATCGCGCGGTAGCGCGCCGCGTCGATCGCGGCGGGCAGCTTCGCGTTCCACTTCCATCCGCCCTCCTCGAGCTGGTGCGTGAGCTCGCGGTGCACGTCGCGCCATTCGCGCAGACGCAGGTGGTTGACGAACGCCTGGCGGCAGCGCTCGACCTGGCGGCGGTGCGAGAGCTTCTCGTCGGCGAGCGCCTCGAAGAACTGCCAGAGGTTCACGAGCGACAGGAAGTCCGACCGCTCGTCGCGGAACCGGAGGTGCGCCTGGTCGGCGGCCTGCGCCTTCTCGAGCGGACGCTCGCGCGGATCGGGCACCGACAGCGCGCTCGCGATCACCAGCGCCTCGGGCAGGCAGCCGCGCTCGCGCGCCGCGAGCACGATGCGGCCGATGCGGGGGTCGAGCGGCAGCTTCGCGAGCTCGCGTCCGATCGGCGTCAGCGCGCGGCCCTCGTCGACGGCGCCGAGCTCGGAGAGCAGCTGGTAGCCGTCGGCGATCGCGCGCGGCGGCGGCGGCTCGACGAACGGGAACGCGTCGACCGGCCCGATCTCCAGCGAGGCCATCTGCAGGATCACGCTCGCGAGCGAGCTCCGCAGGATCTCGGGCTCCGCGAAGCGGGGGCGCGTCTCGTAGTCCGCTTCCGGATAGAGGCGCACGCAGATGCCGTCCTGCACGCGCCCGCAGCGGCCGGCCCGCTGGTCCGCATTCGCACGCGCGATCTTCTCGATCTTGAGCAGCGTCGTCTTGTTGCGCGTCGCGTAGCGCTTGACGCGGGCGAGCCCCGTGTCGATCACGTAGCGGATGCCCGGCACCGTGAGCGAGGACTCCGCGACGTTGGTCGCGAGCACGATGCGCCGGCCGCGCGAGGGCGCGAACGCGCGCTGCTGCTCCTCGGGCGACAGCCGCGCGTAGAGCGGCACGATCTCCGCGGCCTCCCCCCACGGCCGGCGCCTGACGTCCGCGCGCAGGAGGTCGGCGGTCTCCCGGATCTCCCGCTCGCCCGGCAGGAACGCCAGGATGTCGCCGGGGCCCTCGCGCCACAGGTCGCCGGCGGCGTCGACGATCGCCTCCTCGACGTCCTCCTCGTCGTCGGTGGTCTCGTCGTCCGGGTCGCCGCCCGCTGCGCGATAGCGGACTTCGACCGGATAGAGCCGCCCCGAGACCTCGATTACCGGCGCGCTCGCGCCGTCGCCTGCGCCGAAGTGCCGCGCGAAGCGCTCGGCGTCGAGCGTCGCGGACGTGATCACGACCTTGAGGTCGTCGCGCCGCAGGAGGAGCCGCTTCAGGTAGCCCAGCAGGAAGTCGATGTTGAGGCTGCGCTCGTGCGCCTCGTCGACGATGATCGTGTCGTAGGCGAGGAGCCCGCGGTCGCCGCGCGTCTCCGCCAGCAGGATCCCGTCGGTCATCAGCTTCACCCATGCGCCCGGCGAGGTGCGGTCGGCGAAGCGGACCTTGTAGCCGACCGCGCCTCCCAGCGCGGTGCCCATCTCCTGCGCGATCCGCGTCGCGACCGTGCGCGCGGCGAGTCGCCGGGGCTGCGTGTGCCCGATCAGCCCGCGCTCGCCCCGTCCCGCTGCGATGCAGATCTTCGGAAGCTGCGTCGTCTTGCCGGAGCCGGTCTCGCCGCACACGATGACCACCGGGTGCGCGCGGATCGCCGCGGCGATCTCGCCGGCACGCTGCGCGACCGGCAGCTCGGGCGGATACGCGAGCGCGGGCCGCGTCGCGAGGCGCGCGGCGCGGCGCGCGACCGCCCGGTCGACGTCGGCGGCGATC
>JAKLIE010000474.1 GCA_022709775.1 Pseudomonadota bacterium | reverse complement strand
CTGTTCCGCGGTTACGCGATCGGACGCCAGGCGGCGCGCCTCGAGCGGCCGTTCGCCGCGCTGGTCGCGCAGGGAATCGGCGTGTGGATCGGCGTCCAGTCGTTCATCAACATCGGCGTCAACATGGGCGTGCTGCCGACCAAGGGCCTCACGCTGCCGCTGCTGTCGTTCGGCGGTTCGGGCATCGTCGCGAACTGCGTCGCGCTGGCGATCCTGCTGCGCGTCGACTACGAGAACCGTCGCATGCTGCGCGGCTACCCCGTGTGAAGGTCAGCGTGATGATCACCACCGGCGGCACCGGCGGACACGTCTTCCCGGGTCTCGCGGTCGCGGCGAAGCTCGCCTCGCGCGGCGCGAACGTGTTCTGGCTCGGCACGCGCGAAGGCCTGGAGGCGACGCTCGTGCCGAAGCACGGCGTCGCGTTCGAGTCGGTGTCGTTCCGCGGCGTGCGCGGCAAGGGGCTGAAGACGCTTCTGCTCGGGCCGTTCGCGCTCGTCGCCGCCTGCTTCGAGGCGCTGTCGGTGATCCGGCGCCGCGCGCCCGACGTGGTGCTGGGATTCGGCGGATTCGCGTCGTTCCCCGGCGCGCTGATGGGGGTGGCGACGGGCCGGCCGCTCGTCGTGCACGACTCGAACGCGGTGGCTGGCCTCGCCAACCGCGTGCTCGCCTACGGCGCGGACCGCGTGCTGCTCGGGTTCCCGGAAGCGATGCGCGGCCGGCACGCGAAGATCGTCTCGTGGACCGGCAACCCGCTGCGCGACGCGATCGCCTCGGTGCCTCCGCCGGCGGACCGCTTCGCCGGACGCGCGGGACCGCTGCGGCTGCTCGTCGTCGGCGGCAGCCTCGGCGCGCAGGGGCTGAACGAGCGCGTGCCCGGAGCGCTCGCGCGGCTGCCCGCGGTGGCGCGCCCGCAGGTCGTCCACCAGGCGGGCGCGAAGCACATCGACGCGCTCGCGCGTGCCTATCGCGACGCCGGCGTCGAGGCCGAGTGCGTCGCGTTCATCGACGACATGGCCTCGCGCTACGCGTGGGCGGACTTCGCGATCGCCCGGGGCGGCGCGCTGACGGTCTCCGAGCTCGCCGCCGTGGGGCTGGGCTCGCTGATCGTCCCGCTGCCCGGCGCGATCGCCGACGAGCAGACGGCGAACGCCGAGTTCCTCGTGCGCGCGGGGGGCGCGATCCGCATCGCGCAGGACGCTCTCGGCACGGAACGACTCGCGTCGATCCTTTCCTCGCTCGACCGGCCGAAGGCGCTCGCGATGGCGTCGGCCGCGCGGGCGGTCGGGCGGACGGATGCCTCGGACCGCGTCGCGGACGCGTGCCTCGAGGCCGCGGGGAGGAAGTCGTGAAGGGCAAGGTCCGCCGCGTGCACTTCGTCGGGATCGGCGGCTCCGGGATGAGCGGCATCGCCGAGGTGCTCGCGACCCAGGGCTACCAGGTGTCGGGCTCGGACCTTGCCGAGAGCGCGGTGACGCGCCGCCTGGCGTCGCTCGGCATGCGCATCGTGGTCGGCCACGCGGCGGCGAACGTCGAGCACGCCGATGCGGTCGTCGTGTCGACGGCGGTCGCGGCGGACAATCCCGAGGTCGTCGCGGCGCGCGAGCACGGCATTCCGATCGTGCCGCGCGCGCTCATGCTCGCCGAGCTGATGCGCTTCAAGCAGGGCATTGCCGTCGCGGGCACGCACGGCAAGACGACGACGACCAGCCTCGTCGCCTCGGTGCTCGCCGAGGGCGGCCTCGACCCGACGTTCGTGATCGGCGGCCGGCTCCTCGCGGCGGGCGCCAACGCGCGCCTGGGCACGGGCGAGTACCTGGTCGCCGAGGCCGACGAGTCCGACGCGTCGTTCCTGCACCTGACGCCGACGATCGCGGTCGTCACGAACATCGACCAGGACCACATGGAGACCTACGGCCACGACCTCGGCCGGCTCAGGCGCGCATTCGTCGACTTCGTGCAGCGCCTGCCGTTCTGGGGAGTGGCCGTGCTGTGCGCCGACGACGACAACGTGCGCTCTCTCGTGCCGTCGGTCACGAAGTCGATCGTCACCTACGGACTCGCTGACGACGCGCGGATCCGCGCGACCGGCGTCACGAACGCGGGCGGGCGCATGCGCTTCGTCGCGCAGGCCGCCGGCGTCCCCGACCTCGCGGTCGAGCTCGCGCTTCCGGGCGTGCACAACGTGCGCAA
>JAKLIE010000473.1 GCA_022709775.1 Pseudomonadota bacterium | reverse complement strand
GCCCGAGATGAGCGCGAAGGTGTCGTTCCTGTCGCAGGAGATGACGCCGGGCGAGCAGAAGCCGCTGACCGCCGTCTCCGCGGACGCCGTCGTCCAGCGCGACGGCGCGAGCGTCGTGTTCGTCGTGCGCGACGGCGTCGCGACGGCCGTTCCCGTGAAGACGGGCGCGAAGCTCGGCGACCTGCTCGCGGTCGACGGCGAGATCAGTTCCGGCGAGAAGGCCGTGCTCAGGCCCGCGGCCGGGCTCGCCACCGGAACGCGGGTCAGGGCCGCGGGCAGGTGACGACGGTGCCGGACGCCGTGTCAGACACCGGTGCCGTCCCGCTGGTGTCGATTCGGGGGCTGTCGAAGCACTACGTCCGCGGCGGGCAGGCGATCCCGGTCCTCGTCGACCTCGACCTCGACGTGCGCGCAGGCGACTTCGTCGCGCTGATGGGCCCGTCGGGCTCGGGCAAGTCGACGCTGCTCAATCTCATCGCGGGCATCGACAAGCCTTCGTCGGGTCGGATCCTCGTCGCGGGCGTCGACATCGCGAAGCTGTCCGAGGGCGAGCTGGCGGACTGGCGCGCGGCGCACGTCGGCTTCATCTTCCAGTTCTACAACCTGATGCCGGTGCTGAGCGCGTTCGGCAATGTCGAGCTGCCGCTCCTGCTCACGTCGCTGTCGCGGCGCGAGCGCCGCGAGCGCGTCGACATGGCGCTCGCGCTCGTCGGACTCTCCGATCGCGTCGACCACTTCCCGAACGAGCTGTCGGGCGGCCAGCAGCAGCGCGTCGCGATCGCGCGGGCGCTGATCACCGACCCGACGCTGATCGTCGCCGACGAGCCGACCGGCGACCTCGACCGCGTGACGGCAGGCGAGATCCTCGGCCTGCTCGAGCGACTCAACGACGAGCTCGGCAAGACGATCGTCATGGTGACGCACGACCCGAGGGCCGCCGAGCGCGCGCACCGGGTCGTCCACCTCGAGAAGGGAGTGCTCGCGGACTGACCGCGGGCCCGCCGCCGTGTTCGTCCCGCTCCTCGTGCTGCGCAACCTGCTCCGGCACAAGCTGCGCACGCTCCTGACCGCGCTGGGCATCGTCGTCGCGATCGCGTCGTTCGGGCTCCTGCGCACCGTCGTCGACGCCTGGTACGCCGGCGCGAACGCGAGCTCGTCGGCGCGGCTCGTGACGCGGAGCTCGGTGTCGCTCGTGTTCCCGCTGCCCCTCACCTACGCGCAGAAGATCCGGCAGGTGCCGGGCGTCGCGTCGGTGTCGTGGATGAACTGGTTCGGGGGCATCTACATCAGCGAGCGCAACTTCTTCCCGCAGTTCGCCGTCGACGCTCGCACCTATCTCGCGATGTACCCGGAGTTCGTGCTCTCCGACGCGGAGCGCAAGGCGTTCCTCTTCGACCGGCAGGGCGCGGTCGTCGGGCGCAAGCTCGCAGACCAGTACGGCTGGAAGGTCGGCGACACGATTCCGCTCAAGGGCACGATCTATCCGGGCACCTGGACGTTCAACCTGCGAGGCATCTACGAGGGCGCGGACAAGACCGTCGACCAGACGACGATGTTCTTCCACTGGGATCTGCTGAACGAGAGCGTGAAGAAGCTCTATCCGCGCCGAGGGGACCAGACCGGCCTGTTCGTCGTCGGACTGAAGGACCCCGCGCAGGCGGCGCAGGTCTCCGAGACCATCGACGCGACGTTCGCCAACTCGCTCGCCGAGACGCTGACCGAGACCGAGAAGGCGTTCCAGCTCTCTTTCGTCGCGATGACCGAGGCGATCCTCGTGGCGATCCAGGCGGTGTCTTTCGTCGTGATCGTCATCATCATGGCGGTGATGGCGAACACGATGGCGATGACCGCGCGCGAGCGCTACGCCGAGTACGCGACGATGAAGGCGCTCGGGTTCGGCGGTCCGTTCGTCGCGGGCCTGATCGTCGCCGAGTCGCTCGGCCTCGCGCTCCTCGCGGGCGCGACGGGGATCGCGCTCACGTTCCCGCTGGCCGCCGCGTTCGCCGATGCGATGGGGACGCTCTTCCCCGTGTTCATCGTCTCGGACGAGACGGTCGCTCTGCAGCTCGCCGCGGCGCTGGTCGTCGGACTCGTGGCGGCGGCGATCCCCGCGTGGCGCGCCGCCCGCATCCGCATCGTCGACGGCCTGCGCGCCGTGGCGTGAACGAACGGCGGCCGTGCGCATCCCGTTCTCC
>JAKLIE010000472.1 GCA_022709775.1 Pseudomonadota bacterium | reverse complement strand
CGACGATGCCGAAGGGCCGGCGTGCGGCGTTGCTGGGGGCGACGCCGCTGGAGCGTCACGCTCCCGGGACGATCGCCGATCGCGCGGCGCTGGAGCGCGAGCTGGACGCGTTGCGCAGTCGCGACCTCGGCATCGACAACGAGGAATACATGGCCGGCCTGATCGCGGTCGCGGTGCCCGTGCGCGATCGGCGCGGGCGCGTCGCCGCGGCGATCGCCGTTCATGCGCCCGCGGCGCGGATGTCGCTCGAGGCGGCGCTGGGACACGAAGCGGCGTTGCGCGGGGCCGCGGCGTGCGTGGCGCGCACGCTCGACTGAAGGGCCCGTTCCGGGGATCCGGTCCGCGGCAGCGTCGTCGACGCTAGCCTCCGAGCAGCGCCGCAGCCTCGACGTACGGATAGCCCTGGGCATCCGCGACCGGACGACAGCTCACCTTGCCCAGCGCGACGTTCAGGCCGTCGCGCAGGTGCGCGTCGGCGGCGAGCGCCTTCTTCCAGCCCCGGTCGGCCAGCGAGAGCACGAAGGGCAGCGTCGCGTGATTGAGCGCGTAGGTCGACGTGCGAGGCACGCCGCCCGGCATGTTCGCGACGCAGTAGTGCGTGACCCCGTCGACGGCGAAGACCGGCTCGGCGTGCGTCGTCGGGTGCGAGGTCTCGAAGCAGCCCCCCTGGTCGATCGCGACGTCGACGAGCACCGATCCGCGCTCCATGCGGGAGACGAGCTCGCGCGAGACGAGCCTGGGCGCCGACGCGCCGGGAACGAGCACTCCCCCGATCACGAGGTCGGCCGTCTCGACGTGCCGCTCGATCGCGTCGCGCGTCGAGAACACCGTGTTGAGCGCCGGACCGAACTGCGCCCACAGCCTCCGTAGCGCCTCGACGTTTCGATCGATCACCCAGACGTCGGCTTCCATCCCGAGCGCGACGGTGATCGCGTGCGTGCCGACGACGCCGCCGCCCAGCACGACGACGCGCGCGGGCTCGACGCCCGGCACGCCGCCCAGCAGGACGCCCTTGCCGCCGTGCGCCTTCTCGAGATAGTGCGCGCCGGCCTGGACGGCCATGCGTCCGGCGACCTCCGACATCGGCGCGAGCAGCGGCAGGCCGCCGGCGGGCGAGGTGACGGTCTCGTAGGCGATGCAGACCGCGCCGCTCGCGACCAGGTCCTTCGTCTGCTCCGGGTCGGGGGCGAGGTGCAGGTAGGTGAACAGCATCTGGCCGGGCTTCAGCATCGCGCGTTCGGGCGCCTGCGGCTCCTTCACCTTGACGATCATGTGAGCCTTCGCCCAGACCTCGGCCGCCGTCGCGGCGATGGTCGCGCCGGCGTGCGCGTAGTCGTCGTCGGAGGCACCGATCCCTTCGCCGGCCCCGTGCTCGACGATCACCTGGTGGCCGTGGTGCACGACCTCGCGCACCGACGCGGGCGTGAGGCCCACGCGGTGCTCGAGCACCTTGATCTCCTTCGGAACGCCGACGAGCATGGGCACCTCCTCGAGTGCGCGCACGTTAGCGCCGCGCCGGCCGCTCCGATAGGGCCAGCCGGGCCCGGCGTCTGGGGTCAGCGCACGGGGCGCGTCACGTCCCGGGCCTGCCGGTCTCCGCGTACCGCTTGAGCCGCTGGACCTGGATGCCCAGGACGCCGTCGACCGGGACCGCGTCCCTGTCGAGCGCGCTCGCCGACGAGCCGTTCACCCGGTAGCCGACCGTGAGGGACGTCCCGCCCTCCTCCGGCTTCACGAGGAAGGTGAGCACCGCGCTCACCGCCTTGTTCTGCAGCGGACCGAGCGCCGCGGACAACCGGACGACCTGGTCGCGCATCAACATGATCACGCGACCGTGCTCGACCGCGCCGTCCTTCCAGCGTTCGCAGAAGCAGCCCCCCGGCTCGAGCGCGAGCGAGAAGTTCGCGGCATCGCCCGAGTAGCTGTGCTCGCCGGACCACCATCGCCCGATCTGCCCGATGGCCGCGTAGACCGCCGATGGCGGCGCCGCTACGCGCTCGGTGAACAGGATCTGGAACGCGTCGGCCGACGAGGCCTTGACCTCCGCGCGGGCGGTGAACGCCAGGGTGGAGGCGAACACGACGACGGCGATGCGCGACGAAAGACGCGGAATCGGCATGGCGGGACGACCTCGCTCGACGAAGCCGGACGCGGGTCCGGCGGGATCAGGATGGGCGTGCACGGGCGGGCGTCCTCGCCGCGGCCCG
>JAKLIE010000471.1 GCA_022709775.1 Pseudomonadota bacterium | reverse complement strand
CGACGAAGCTCTGCTGAACGGGCACCCACCCGACCATGTGGTCGGCCTGCCCGTCGCCGCTCGTGTCGACCGACACCATGAGCGCGCCGTAGCCGAGCGTGCGAACGAGGCTGGTGTAGAGGATGGCGGTGTCCTCACAGTCGCCGATCTCGTCGACCAGCACCTCAATCGGGTAGCGCGGGTACTCGTACCACAGGGGATCGTAGACGTACTCGATGCAGTTCTGCACGAAGAAGAGGGCGTTCTCGAGCGCGCCGTGGTAGTCGCCGGCCGACGTGCCGAGGATCTCCTGGGTGATGGCCTCGAGGTCTTCGTCGTCGAGCGGGTCGAGCACGTACTCGTCGTAGTCGCGCAGCATGAACGCAACGCGCGGCTGGGACTTGTAGTAGTTGTAGAGGTCGCGCGAGATCGAGAGGTCGCAGCTCTGCGCCGTGCCGTCGTACTCCCACTCGTAGTGGCGCGAGACGACGCCCGAGGTGTCGATGTCGGTCGTGATCCGCACTTGGATCGTCGCGGTCCGCTCGCCGCCGTCATTGTCGCGCACGGTCAGGCCGACCGTGTAGGCCCCTTGCGCAACGTAGGAGTGCGAGGTCATCACGCCGGTGCCCGTGGCGCCGTCGCCGAACGTCCAGGCGTACGAGACGATCTCGCCGTCGGGGTCGTACGACGCGCCCGCACTGCAGCGCACGGTCTGGCGCGGATAGGCGGGCGAGGGCGACGCAGCGAGCGCGGCGACGGGCAGCGCGTTCGTCGCCCGCACGTCGATCGTGGTCGAAGCGAGGCCACGCCCGCCGCGGCGGTCGATCACGGTGAGCTCGACCTCAAACGTCCCGGCGCGCGAGTAGGTGTGCTCGATCTCTGCTCCCACGGCTTCGTCGCCGTCGCCGAAGTCCCATTCGTAGCGCCGGATCTGGCCGTCGGGGTCGTAGGACCCCGTCGCGTCGAACTGGACGACGAGCGGCGCGACGCCAGCCGTCTTGTCGGCTTCGAGGTCGGCGATGGGCGCGACGTTGGGGACGAGAGCACACGAGACGGCGGCCATCGCAACCGCCGCCGCACCGAGCGCCAGGAGCGTCGTCTTGCCCCACATCTCGACCCGTCGATGCGCCATGGAAGAGAGGATCGCCGAGACCGCCTTGCTGTGCCAAGTGGGCGATCAACGGCGACGACGAACCGCGACGCTCCGCCGGATCGCGGGATCCGTTGACGCCGCGGGCGATGCGAGGTGTATGATGCTCGCAGCCAGAGCGGGCTGGGAGGGATCGACATGCGGTACGCGTCGTGGGGTCGTGGAGTGAGAGGTGCGTTCGCCGTTCTGACGTGCGCTGTCATCGGAATCTCCGTCGGCGCGTCGGCCGCGCCGTCGCTCGAGTTCGTCTCGCAGCTCGGAGGAACCTGCGCCGCCGTCGCGGTCGAGGGGAACTATGCTTTTCTCGCCCAGGGGCCGCGCCTCGTCGTGCTCGACATCTCCGACCCGGCGGCTCCAGTCGAAGCCGGCCGCAGCGAGGCGCTCGAGAACGCGATCCAGGACGTCGCGGTGGCCGATGGGTACGCCTACGTGGCGCTCGACCTCTACGGGCTCGGCGTCCTCTCGCTCGCCGATCCGGCGCACCCAGCCGTCGTAGGCAACCTCGCGGCGCGCGATGCGATCCTCGGCGTGTGCGTTGCGGGCGATCGCGCGGTCGTCACCGAGCGCTACGAGGGCGTGTCGGTCGTGTCCCTCGCCGACAAGGCCCATCCGGAGCGCATCGGCTCGCTTGCCCTTCCGGGCCGCACGACGGGCCTCGCTCTGGTGGGCGACACGGCCTACGTGGCTGCCGGTAGTGCGGGACTACGCCTCGTGTCGCTCGCCGATCCTGCCGCGCCGGTCGAGCTTGGCGCCTGCACGACCATTGGCAACGCGGCCGGCGTCGCGGTGGATGGCGACGCGGCCTACGTCGCCGACGAGCGCCGCGGTCTCGTGGTCGTCTCGCTGGCCGACCCGGCCCACCCTGTGGAGACGGGCGCCGTCGGCCCGTTCCACGCGCTCGCCGTCGCCATCGTGGGAAGCGCCGCGTACGTCGCGGACCAGAACGCCGGCCTCCACCTCGTCTCGGTTGCCGACCCCACCGCGCCGGCCATAACGTCCACGCTCCGGCTCGGCGAAGGCGCCCGCGGACTGGCGCTCACCGGCCCGCTTGTCTTCGTTGCCGCGTGGTCCGGTGGATTGCGGGTCGCACGCGCGGCGGAAGGCGGCACGCTCGTCGAAGTCGCCGCCTTCGACGCCGCA
>JAKLIE010000470.1 GCA_022709775.1 Pseudomonadota bacterium | reverse complement strand
TCGGGGTGCGCGCGGATCAGCGCGAGCTTCTCGCCGTCGCTCGCGCCCTGGACGACGCCGTAGAGTGCGAGCTGCAGGTCGAGCGGCGAGGCGAACGGCCTCCGCGCGAACGCACGCTCGGCGATCCACGGCGAGTGCTCGTAGACCGCGCCGAACGCGGCCGAGAACTGCTGCGGGGTGTAGCGGTTGATCTCGGCGAGCGTCGGCATCGTGGGCGCGGACGGGAGACCCCGGTCCGCCTCGATCCCCGGTCCGGAGGCGGGGGAAAAGCTACGCGTTGCAAAAATGCAAGTCAATAGCTAAGCTGACATTTCAGTCGATCCGGCCGGCGGCCCCCGCCATGCCGGACCCGCGCCATCGCGATGTCCTCTGCCGCCGCACCGCTGCAAGCGCCACTCCGCCGGTCGCGGCGCGCCCCCGTGCGTCCGCGCCTCAAGTCCGACGAGGCCTTCGAGCGCCTGCGGGCGCTGCTGCTGGACGGGACGCTGCGCGCGGGCGAATTCGTGTCGCAGCAGGACCTGGTCGAACGCATGCGCATGCCGATGGCGCCGGTGCGCGAGGCGGTCAAGCGCGCCGCCGCGGACGGCCTGGTGGAGGTTCTGCCGCAGCGCGGCGTGCGCGTGATGGAAGCGACCCCGCGCCGCATCCTCGACGGCTTCGGGCTGCGTCTGCTCGTCGACCGGGAGGGCGCGCGCAAGCACGCGCGGCGCGGCCTCACGGCGGGGCTCGCGCAGCTGAAGCGCGCGCACGAGGCGATCCTCGCCGAGTGCCGCAGCGGCCTCACCGACGGCGCGATCGCGCGAAGCTACGAGGTCGACTGGGCGCTGCACGCGGCGCTGGCCGGCGCCGTCGACAACGAGTTCGTCGCCCACCTCTACGAGCGCAACCGCGAGCGGCTCACGATCCTGCAGCGAACTCGACCGATGCTGCCCGACCGCGTGGTGCCGTCGCTGACCGAGCACCTCGCGATCCTCGACGCGATCGAGGCGCGCGACCCCGAGCGCGCGGACGCCGCGGTCGCCGAGCACGCACGCCAGACGCTCCGCTGGTGGGGCTTCCTCAACCCGACGTTCGACTGACGGTCTGGGGGGCGCGATGAGATTCGGCACCGACATCCTGAGGCAGGCGGACGTCCTCGCGGCGTTCACCGAGGATCCGCCGGGCGTGACGCGAACCTACCTCACGCCGCAGCACCGGCAGGCGGGCGACTACCTCGCGTCGCTGATGCGCGAGGCCGGCATGGAGGCGCGCTACGACGCGCTCGGCAACGTCGTCGGCCGTTACGCCGCCGCCCGGTCCGGCGCGCCGGTCGTGATGACCGGCTCGCACATGGACAGCGTGCGCGACGCGGGCCGCTACGACGGCCTGTTCGGCATCCTGACCGCGATCGCCTGCGTGCGCGATCTGCATCGACGCGGCAAGCGCCTTCCCTTCGACTTCGAGGTCGTCGCGTTCGGCGACGAGGAGGGCGTCCGCTTCGGCGTCACGCTGATCGGCAGCAAGGCGATGGGCGGGTCGTTCGACCCCGCGTGGCTCGATGCGAAGGACGCCGGCGGGACGACGTTGCGCGACGCGCTGCTGGCGTTCGGCGGCGACCCGGAGGCGTGGCGCTCGCTCGACCGCCGCGGCAAGGGCGTCGTCGCCTACGTCGAATCGCACATCGAGCAGGGACCGGTGCTGCTGAACGAGGGTCTTCCGGTCGGCGTCGTCACGGCGATTGCCAGCGGTGCACGCGTGCGCGTGAGCGTCACCGGGCGGGCCGGACACGCGGGCACGGTCCCGATGGGCGCGCGGCGCGACGCGCTCGCCGCGGCTGCCGAGATGGTGCTCGCGGTCGAGCGCATCGCGTCGGCGCCGGGCGCGGGCGGCAGCGCGCTCGTGGGGACCGTCGGAACGATCGAGGCGCGCCCGGGCGCGATCAACGTGATCCCGCAGGACGTCTCCTTCACCGTCGACGTGCGCTCGGGCGACGATGCGGCGCGCAGGCGCGCGACGCAGGCGATGCGCGAGGACTTCGACGCGATCGCGCGACGTCGAAGCGTGGTCGTGACCTCCGACGTCTTCTACGAGCTTCCCGCGGCCCCCTGCGACCCCGCACTGCAGGACGCGCTCGCCGCGTCGATCGCCCGCCAGGGCCTGACCGTGCGCCGCCTGCCGTCGGGCGCCGGGCACGACGCGATGGTGTTCCCGCCGGTGTGCCCGATCGCGATGCTGGTCGTGCGCTGCGGCGCGCGCGGCATCAGCCACCATCCCGACGAGACGGTGACCGC
>JAKLIE010000047.1 GCA_022709775.1 Pseudomonadota bacterium | reverse complement strand
CCGGCGGCGAGCCTCCAGTCGGCGATGACCGCATCGGGTACGCGGCCGCCTGCCGCCAGCAGCGCGTCGTCCGCGTTCGCGGCGGCGATGCATTCGCAGCCCCAGGACGCGAGGACGGTTGCCGTGCCGGCACGGACCTCCTCCTCGTCGTCGATGACGACGATGCGGCGGCCGGCGAGCGACCCCGGTGCGCCGGCCGCCGTCTCCGGTGCCGGCACGCCGACAGGGTCGTCGCGTTCGGCGACGACCCGGAACACCGAGCCGCGTCCGACGTGCGTGTCGACCTCGATGCGATGCCCGAGCAGGTCGGCCAGCCGCCGCACGATGGCGAGACCGAGGCCCAGTCCCTGCGAGCGGTCGCGCTCGGGGTTGCCGATCTGGTAGAACTCCTCGAACACGCGCGCGCGCTCCGACGCGGGTATGCCCGGCCCGCTGTCGTGCACCTCGATCGAGACCTGCGCGCCCCGCGGCCGCGCGCCGACGACCACGCCGCCCGATCGCGTGTGCTTGAGCGCGTTGTCGACCAGGTTGCGCACGATCCGCTCGAGCAGGATGGGGTCGGAATGCACGACCCGCCGCGTCGGGACGACTGCCAGCTTCAACCCGCGCTCGAGCGCCACGGGCGCGAAGTCGCCCGCCACCCGGTCGAAGAGGTCGTCGAGTGCGACGGCCCGTGGCCTCGGCTCGATCGCGCCGGCGTCGAGCTTGGATATGTCGAGCAGCGACGAGAGCAGGCCGTCGAGCGAGTCGACCGAGTGGCGAATGCGGTCGGCGAGCCTCGCCCCCTCGTCGTCGCGGACGTGCTCGGGCAGCTTCGCCGCGAACAGCCCCAGCGCGTGCAGCGGCTGGCGCAGGTCGTGGCTCGCGGCTGCCAGGAAGCGCGATTTCGCGCGATCGGCCTGCTGCGCCGCGTCGCGCGCTTCCTGCGTGCGTGCGAGCTGGAGCGCGAGCGCGGCGCTCTTCTCGCCGACGCGTTGCTCGAGCTCGACGTTGGAGCGCTCCGCCTCGTTGAGCGCCCGGACGAACCGGTCGACGAGGATCCAGCCTACCAGCACGAGGAACGCGAGCGCGGCGTACGGCACGAGCCACAGCTCGCGGATCGTGTAGGGGTCCCGGTCGCCGAGCCAGTCGTGCACCGCGAACGCCGTCGACACGGCGCCGGCGATAAGGAGCAGCAGGCTCTCGACGTTGCGCATCCGGATCGCGTAGCGGGCGACCGCGTAGAGCGCAACGACGACCAGCGCAATGCCGCCTGCGCGGATCCCGACCGAGGCGGTGCCGAGGACGTCGAGGGCCGACGCCGCATAGAGCGCCGGCACGACGGCGAATCCGAACGCGACGACGATGCGCCGGTAGATGCGCCAGTCGACCCCGGTGAAGCGCAGGCAGAACACGCACAGCAGGCAGACGAACGCCATGTACATGCCGTGCCACCAGATCGACCAGTGCGGCTGCGGGATCGGAGCGGAAGGCAGTTGCGAGAGCAGCGTGTGCACGCCCCACAGGATCGCGCTCGCGCCGAAGAGCGCGTAGGTGGGGTCGCGCCGGCGCATCCACAGGCCGAGGATGAACACGCCGAGCACGATGATCGTCACCGAGACGAGCGCCGGGCCTATCGAGTGCGTGAACAGGTCGCGGAACACGAGGCGCCGCACCTGGGCGGCCGGCCCGACGACGATCGGCTCGAGGCCGCCGAGCCATGCCTCCGGCACGTAGACCCGGATCGCCACGCGGTTCACGCCCTGGTGCGGGAGCGCGAAGGGCAGCGCGAAGGCCTGCGCGCGCTCCCAGCTCTGCGGACGTCGTCCGGTGAGGTCGCCGGTCGATCCGACCAGCGTCTCGTTCACGAACACCTGCGCGTTGACGTTCGTGCCGGGCAGGTACAGCGCGTAGATGCCGTCGGGCGGCTCGACGAGCGGCCATTCGAACAGGTACCACGCGAATCCCGATGCGGTCGGATGGGTCAACGGCCAGGGATCCGGAAGCACGATCCGGGTTCCGGCGGAAACGTCGGTCGGCGGGAGCGCGGAGCCGTCGAGGACGAACCGGCCCGCAGCGAGGACCCGGGAGCCGGGCGGCGCCTCGGCAGCAGCCGACGGCGCCGCCGGGAGGGCGACCAGCAGCAGCACCATCCCCAGCATCGTGGCGGCGAAGTGCGAAAAATCGCGGTGCGAGGGCATCGGGACCGCCGGCGTCGGCTCCTATAATGCCCGCCTGATCGACACGCGCGCAATCGCCACCGATCCGAACCGATGAAGGATGCAGCGCCGGCGGCAACCTGGAAGATCGGCCTCGCGGACGATCATCCGATCATGCGCGCCGCGCTCGCCACGGCGCTCGCCGAGCTCGGCGGACCGAGCTTCGTCGAGGCCTCGGACGCACGAGGCGCGCTGACGATGCTCGAAGCGCATCCCGACCTCGACCTGCTGCTGGTCGATCTGAGGATGCCCGGTGCGAACGGACTCGACACGATACGCGAGCTCCGTGCTCGCGCGCCGCAGGTGCCGCTGGTCGTCGTTTCCGCCGAGGAGGATCCCTCGCAGGTCGCCGCGCTGCTCGGTCTCGGGGTTTCGGGCTACGTGCCGAAGAGCGATCCGCCCGGCGTGATCGTGTCCGCGGTGCGGCTCGTGCTCGCCGGCGGGACCTACGTCCCGCCGCGTCTGCTCTCCGCAGCGGCGAAGGCGGACGAAGGTGCGCCGGCGCTCACGCCGCGCCAGGTCGAGGTTCTGCGGCTGCTCGCGCAAGGGCTCCCCAACAAGTCGATCGCCAATGCGCTCGGCGTCAGCGAGGGGACGGTCAAGGTCCACCTGATCGCCGTGTTCCGCGCGCTCAACGTGCGCAATCGCACTGCGGCGGTCCTGGCGGCGCAGCGGCATCTGAGCTGAGCGCCGGGGGCACGCCGATGGCCGGAGCGGAGGCGATCCCGCGCTCCACCCGGCCATACGCCGATGCTTCAGCGCCGACGCCGGGTCGTAACCGGCGCCCCCTCTTCCGGAACACCGCGGGCGAGAGACGTCGGCTTCGTCGCGCGCTCGCCGTTGGCCGGTACCTTGGCTGCGGCTCGGCGGCCTCCGGCGGAGACGGTTGCCGGCGTCGGCCCGGGTTTCACGACGCGGCCTCCGCAGATCGCGAACGCGGTGACGTCCGCCGATTGGTGGCTGCAGACATTGTCTGCCCGTGACCCGGATCGCGTGGGCGGGTCCGGGGAGGGCGCAAAAAAGACGCGCCGGCCAGCGGGATTCTGTGTCCGCGGTTCGACGGTATGTTCGTCCCCTGGTCAGAACGTCGGGACCGGCGGTACGTCGAATGACGACGCACCGCCGCGGGCGAACACGCCGTCGGCCGCGGGCACCGAAGGGTCGCCGGCCGGCACGTGGAGGGAACCTTCCGCGCCCGGGGATGCCGGGGCGAGCACGCGCTCGACGATCGGGACGGAGCCCGACTCGAGGTCGACATGGACCCACACGAGCGCGGCGAGGCCCATCACGAGCGCGGTCGCCACCAGCGAGCGGGCGGCGGTCTGCACTGCAGCTTCACGGTCGATCGTATTGCGATTCATCGTCGTCTCCCGTTCGTCGTCGCGATGCATGCGACGGTTCGATCGTCCTCTCCGCACGGGCTCGCGTGAATTCCACGAAGGGTGACTTCCGGGTCGTCCGAAAGCGGCGGCGCGCCTACGACGAAAGGTATAGGCGGGCCGGCGTCCGGCGGGTGCGCATGCGGGGACGGGCCCGATGCGCCGGATCGCCGGCGTCCGACGGGCGTCGCTCCGGCGTGCGCCGGGACGCCCGCCGGTGCTCGCCGTGCGAATGGATGCGGTTATGATGCAAATTTGCGGCGGAGACCCGGCATGGCCGAAACGATGAAGGCGTGGCAGTGCATCGGGTGCGGCCGGCTCGAGGGGCCGCAGAACTGCATCGGCGTGTGCCGCGACCGAAAGGTCGAGCTCGTCTACGCGTCGGAGCTCGCCGACGCGGAGGGCCGGCTGGCCGAGGTCCGTGCGGAAGCGGCCGCGCTGCACGCGCTGCTGCGCCAGCTCGCCGGGACGACGCCGCGCGACGGGCAGTGGGAGACGTCCTACCGGACGATGCAGGAGCGTGCGAAGGCGCTGCTCGCACGACATCCGGGGACGAGCGGCCCGCCGCCTCGCGCGGAGGCCGCGGTCGTCGTCCCCGAGTCCGAGGGACGCAAACGCGAGGCTTGATCCCGCCGCATCGTGCGGCGGGAGCCCGGTCCACGCGCGGTCAGGCGGCCTCGGGACCGTCGTCGACCTCGACGGGGACGTAGCGCGCGAGCCACATCGACAGGTCGGCGTGGCCCTCGACGAGCTCGTCGAGCCAGTCCGCGTAGCCCAGCAGGTTCGCCAGCGGCGCCTCCGCTTCCAGCAGGAACGGCCCGCGGTGGTCCTCGACGCGAAGGACGCGCGCCTGCCGCCGCCCGAGGTCCTTCTGGATGAGCGGCAGGAAGTGCGCCGGACCGCTCATCAGAACGACCATCCACGGCTCGAGCATCCGGGCGCCGTGCGCATAGCGCACCTTCGGAGGGTCGACGACGACGTCGTCGCCGAACCGCTCTCGCAGCGCGTCCACGACCGGACGCAGCGCGCCCTCGCTGCGCGCGAGCACGCGCACGCCGACCGGCTCGGGGACGACCATCGCGCCTTCGCCCGCCGGCGGATGGCCTCGCCACGCCTCGCGCAGCAGCTCGCGCTGCACCTGCGGGTGTGCGCTGTGCAGCGACTGCTCGATCGGGCACTCGGGATGCATGAGCGGCACGCCGCCGCGATGCGCACTCCGCGCGTGGAGCTTCTCGAGGAGCCTAGGCATCATGAGCGCCTCCCGTGCGTTCCACCGAGACGATGCGGAGCTCCCGGATCGAGCGGTCCGGAAGCCGCGCAGGCACGCGCGAGCCCGCGCGGCGGCCGAGCAGCGCGCGCGCGACCGGCGTGAACACCGAGACGCGCGCGAGCGACGCGTTGGCGCGTGCGGGATGCACGAGCGTGACGGTGCGGCGCTGGCCGCCGGGCAGTTCGTCGTACGTGACGGTGGCGTCGAGGGCGACGAAGTCCGCCGCAGCCGATCGGTCCGGCAGCACGAACGCGCCGGCGAGCGCGTCCGCCAGCAGGTCGGCGGCGTCCTGCTCGGACGGATGGCGCGCCGGCCAGTCGTTGACGACGGCGGACAGCGTCGCAGCGTCGCGGGTGGAAAGAATGACGTCGTGCAGATCGAACACGGCAACCTCCCGGGTGCGTGGAAGCGATGACGAGCCGGCGCGCCCCGCGCCGGTGACTACCGGGAGGGACGGCGAACGGTCGGGGAAGGAAGGATTCCCGGCAACGACGGCGCTTCGGACCTGAGGGAGGTCCGGGAGCGGCTCGGCGTTACCGGGCGCTCCCGAGGCAGGCGAGCGTACCGTGGTCGTGACGACGGACGGCGATGCACGACGCGAACGCGCGCGATGCCTCGGCGACCGCGGCGCGGTGCGCGGTCGAGGCAGTTTGCAGCAGCAGGGGCATGCGCACGTTCACGATCGCATTATGGCGGCGATCGTGCAGGACTTCAACCGCACCGCGAGTGCGGTCTTGCGCGAGCGACCTTCGCGCGTGAGACTCGTGGTGCCCGGGGCCGGACTCGAACCGGCACGGCGGTTGCCCGCCCGCGGATTTTAAGTCCGCTGTGTATTCCATTCCACCACCCGGGCGGTGATTCCGGCTTAGCCGGAGTCTAGACCGGCTTCAGGTCGTAGGCTTTTCGCTGGGGGCGTAAGTGCGGCGCGGGCGTCTCGCCGCCGTAGGTCGCGCGCACGTAGTCGGCGACGATCGTGCCGAACTCCTCGGCGATCTTCTCGCCCTTGAGCGTCACGGTCTTCCGGCCATCGACGTAGACCGGCGCGACAGGCGTCTCGCCCGTGCCCGGCAGGCTGATGCCGACGTTCGCCATCTTCGATTCGCCCGGGCCGTTGACGACGCAGCCCATCACCGCGACCGTCATCTCCTCCACACCCGGGTAGCGCGTGCGCCACAGCGGCATCTGCGAGCGCAGCCACGTCTGGATGCTCTCGGCGAGCTCCTGGAACACGACGCTCGTCGTGCGTCCGCAGCCCGGACACGCGGAAACGAGCGGCGCGAACGAGCGCAGTCCCATCGTCTGCAGGATCTCCTGCGCGACGATCACCTCGCGCGTGCGGTCGCCGTTGGGCTCGGGCGTGAGCGAGACGCGGATCGTGTCGCCGATGCCCTGCTGCAGCAGCACCGCGAGCGCGGCCGTCGACGCGACGATCCCCTTCGATCCCATGCCCGCCTCGGTGAGCCCGAGGTGGAGCGGGTAGTCGCAGCGCCGCGCGAGGTCCCGGTAGACCGCAATCAGGTCCTGCACGTTCGACACTTTGCAGGCGAGGACGATCCGGTCGCCCGGGAGGCCGATCGACTCGGCCAGCTCGGCGCTTCTGAGCGCCGACTGGATGAGCGCCTCGCGGGTCACGTGCAGCGCATCGACCGGGGCCGCGGACCGCGCGTTCTCGTCCATCAGCCCGGACAGCAGATCCTGGTCGAGGCTCCCCCAGTTGACGCCGATGCGCACCGGCTTGTCGAACTCGATCGCGCGCTCGATCATCACGGCGAACTGCGCGTCGTGCTTGCTGCCCTTGCCGACGTTGCCCGGGTTGATCCGGTATTTCGCGAGCGCCTGCGCGCAGGCCGCGTGGTTCGTCAGCAGCTTGTGGCCGTTGAAGTGGAAGTCGCCGATCAGCGGGACCCTGCAGCCCAGCGCGTCGAGCCGCTCGCGGATCGCGGGCACCGCGTCGGCGGCCTCGGCGGTGTTCACGGTGACGCGGACCAGCTCCGAGCCCGCGTCGGCGAGCGCCTTCACCTGCGCGACGGTCCCCGCGACGTCGGCGGTGTCGGTGTTCGTCATCGACTGGACGACGATCGGCGAGTCGCAGCCGATCGCGACGCTGCCCACGCGAACAGTGCGCGTGCGGCGACGGACGATGTCGGGTCGGCTGAATCCGCTCATGCGGCGAGGGTGCTTCGCGCGGCCCCCGAAAGGGGCGAAGGCGCGAATTTTACCATCGCAGAGGCGGAGCCCTTGTCTCGCAAGTCGTCGGCCTTGAGGCCGACGGCGATGCGATGGGCGAAAAGCGGGGCCCGGTTCCGCGTCGACGCCGAAAACCGGGGTCAGACCCCCTTCCCGCGACGACGGCGTCCGGTCGTCCGGACGGCGGTGGGCGGGAATGGGGATCGGGCCCCTGGCATCAGCGCTTGACGAAGTCGATCACGATCGCGCCCGGGTCCCGCTGGCGGTATTCGATCGAGACTGCGTCGCCGTAGCGATTGGCGAGCTGGTCGAGGAGCGGCAGCGGATCGTGGTCGTTGACGAAGCGCATCGTCTCGCCGGGATGCAGCGCGTCGAGTGCGCCGAAGATCGCGGCGTGGCGGAAACGCTTGGCGATCGCGCGGGCGTCGAACGGGTAGATCGCGTCGGCGTGGAGATGCAGGTGCGGTGTCTGGTTCATCGCAGGAGTCCTCAATGAGACGGTGGGGGGGGCGGATACGAACGATTCGGGGTCCGACCCCGGTTTCCGCGAGAAGTAGGGTCTGACCCTACTTTTCCGTGAAATAGGGTCTGACCCTACTTCTTGCGGTCGAGCAGCGCGCGCTTGTCCTTGACCTGCGCCCACTCGGCGGCATCGGCGGGGGGCGCCTTCCTCGCGACGATCGGCGGCCAGTCCTTCGCGAGCTCGGCGTTGAGCGCCGTGAATTCCCGCTGCGCCTTCGGCACGTCGTCCTCGGCGTAGATCGCCTCGACCGGGCACTCGGGCACGCACAGCGTGCAGTCGATGCACTCGTCGGGGTCGATCACCAGGAAGTTCGCGCCTTCGCGGAACGCGTCGACGGGGCAGACGTCGACGCAGTCGGTGTGCTTGCACTTGATGCAGGCTTCGGTGACGACGTAGGTCACGGTGTGGTCTCTCCGGGGACCGTCGCGGCGCTTGCCGTTCCCGCCCGGTCCTGCCAGTAGTTCTCGAAGATCATCTGCCCCGGCATGTTGCGGCGCACCGGCGCGAAGCCGCGGGCGGCCAGGATCCGGCGCACGTCGCGCGCCATCGCCGGGTTGCCGCAGGTCATCACGCGCGAGCGGGAGACGTCGATCGGGAGGCCCGCGGCCTCGGCGAGCCTGCCGTCCTCGAGCATCGCCGGGATCCGCGACGAGAGCACGGTCGCGCCGGGCTCGCGTGTCGCGACCGGCAGATAGGTCAGCCGGGCGGATCCCGGGGCGGCCGACGGCGCGCACGCGAGCGCCTCGATCGGGGAGGCCGGCGCAAGCTCCGCCGCCTGGCGGACGCTGTGGACGACGACGATGCGCTCGAACGACGCCCGCACGCGCGGTTCCCGGAGGATCGACAGGAAAGGGGCGATGCCGGTACCGGTCGCGAGCATCCACAGGTCGGGGCCGGGCGCGAGTCCGTCGACGGTGAGGAAGCCGTAGCTCGCCCGGTCGACGTACGCATCGTCGCCCGGCGCGCAACTCGCGAGGCGCGCGGAGAGCTCGCCGTCCGGCACCAGCGTGCAGACGAACTCGAGATGCGGATCGGTCGTGGCCGAGGCGATCGACAGCGGCCGCGTCGCGATCGCCCCGTCCGCGCCGGCGAGACCGAGCCGCGCGTAGTGCCCCGCGGTGAACCGGAATGCCGGATCGCGCGTGACCCGGACCGACACGAGCGCGTCGGTCCATCGGCGGACCGCGATCACCGACTGGCGCGTCGCCTTCGCGGGAGGCGGAACGGCCGCCGGCGCGAGCGCCAGGAGCGAGGCAGGCAGATCCCGTGGCGCGTTCACGAGCACGTGCGCAGCGAGAGGGATTGCGGCGGCGTCAGTGGTTGCACTGACACCCGCGCGGTTCGGGGATCGCGGCCGGTGCGGCACCCACCTTGCCGATGGCCACGCGCCAGACCTCGGGCCCCTGCTCTAGG
>JAKLIE010000469.1 GCA_022709775.1 Pseudomonadota bacterium | reverse complement strand
ATGTGCGTGTCGAGCAGCAACCTCATAGCGGCTTGTAGAACTCCTCCAGGAGATCGTCCGGCAACGGGTCGTCGATGTTGTCGGCAACCGTGTACTGCCCCTCGAGGATGCCCAGCTTCCGCTTCGGCCTGGACGGCACGAGCGGCACGATGCGGGCGATCGGCTTGCCGGCCCGGGCGATCACGATCTCCTCCCCCTCCTCGACCTGTTCGAGGAGGCGCGAGAGTTGCGTCTTGGCGGCATGGATGTTCACGGTGATCGTCACGTGTCCCCCGGCGACGGATGAACTAGACCTAGTCTAGTCCGTCCGGCGGGCACGCGGCAAGGATCCACCCTGTCGGCAGGCGGCCGCCATCGGCCGGATGGCCGAGCTCCCGCCGCCGGCGGCCGTTCGGGAGATTGACGTTTACGTAAACGTTATCTAGTCTCGGTCCGGAAGCCCGAGCGAGGCCGGCGTCCCGGCGGGCGGTCGGCGCGGGCGCATCCCGCACCGCCGGACGCTCCGGTAAGCTTTCCCGACCCGCGCGGAACCGCCGCCGAACCGTCCGACGCGCTCCGCGCCCGCACCAGTAGAGGTTGCCGATGACCGACCTGTCGATCGCCCAGAAGCCGCTCGTCCACAAGCCGGTGAACAAGGTGCGGTTCGTCACCGCCGCTTCGCTGTTCGACGGCCACGACGCGTCGATCAACATCATGCGGCGCATCCTGCAGGCGTCCGGCTGCGAGGTGATCCACCTCGGCCACAACCGCGGCGTCGAGGAGATCGTCGATTGCGCGCTGCAGGAGGACGCGCACGGCATCGCGATCTCGTCCTACCAGGGCGGGCACGTCGAGTTCTTCAAGTACATGATCGACCTCCTGCGCGAGCGCGGCGCCGGACACGTCAAGGTGTTCGGCGGCGGCGGCGGCGTGATCGTCCCCGACGAAATCCGCGAGCTGCACGAGTACGGCGTCGCGCGCATCTTCTCGCCCGAGGACGGCCAGAAGCTCGGGTTGCAAGGCATGATCAACGAGATCGTCGCGGCGTGCGACGCCGACCTCGCGAAGAACCTGCCCGCGTCGATCGACGCCCTCGTGTCGTCCGACCGGTTCGTCCGGACGCGGACGCTCGCGCGGATCATCTCGGGCCTCGAGGCGGGCTCGGTGCCCGCGAAGACGCGCGACGCGATCCTCGCCGCCGCGGCGAAGGCGAAGATCCCGGTGCTCGGCATCACCGGCACCGGCGGCGCGGGCAAGAGCTCGCTCACCGACGAGCTGATCCGCCGGATGCGCCTCGACCAGGACGACCGGCTGAAGATCGCGGTCGTCTCGATCGACCCGTCGCGGCGCAAGTCGGGCGGCGCGCTCCTCGGCGACCGCATCCGGATGAACGCGATCGGCGCGGTGGGCCAATCGGCGCCGGTCTACATGCGCTCGCTCGCCACGCGCGACGCCGGCAGCGAGATCAGCCAGGCGCTGCCCGACGTGATCGCCGCGTGCAAGGCCGCGGCGTTCGACCTGGTCGTCGTCGAAACCTCGGGCATCGGGCAGGGCGACGCCGCGATCGTCCCGCACGTCGACCTCTCGCTCTACGTGATGACGCCCGAGTTCGGCGCCGCGTCGCAGCTCGAGAAGATCGACATGCTCGACTTCGCCGACTTCGTCGCGATCAACAAGTTCGACCGCAAGGGCGCCGCCGACGCGCTGCGCGACGTCCGCAAGCAGGTCCAGCGCAACCGCGAGCGCTTCAAGGAGGCGCCCGAGGCGATGCCGGTGTTCGGCACGATCGCCTCGCGCTTCAACGACGACGGCGTGACCGCGCTCTGGCAGGCGATCGCGCCCAGGCTCAACGAGAAAGGGCTGAAGCTCGCCCCCGCGAAGCTTCCACCGGTCGCGACCCGCCAGTCGTCGGGACGGAACACGATCGTGCCGCCCGCGCGCACGCGCTACCTCGCCGAGATCGCGGAGAACTGCCGCCACTATCGCCGCTGGGCCGAGGCGCAGGCGAAGATCGCCCGCGAGCGCCAGCAGCTCAAGGCCGCCCGCGCGATGATCGACGAGATGGCCGGCTACGAGAAGCCGCTGCAGAAGAGCGGCCACGTCGCTGACACCGAGGCCGCGGCGCAGCTCGACAGCGCGATCCACACCGCCGACACCGCGCTCGACGCACTGATCGACGAGCGCGAGCGTGCGCTCGACGGCCGCGCGACGAAGCTCCTCGAGATGTGGCCGGCGACGAAGCAGGCGTATTCGGGCGACGAGTACGTCGTGAAGATCCGCGACCGGGAGATCCGC
>JAKLIE010000468.1 GCA_022709775.1 Pseudomonadota bacterium | reverse complement strand
CCACCACGCCTCTCTCTCCCGGCGCGTCGCGCCGTGAAACACGAGGACTTCCTCTGACACGGCGTCCAGCCCTGTGATGGCGTGGCCCGTCGTGTACGGCCCCGGGTACCCGCCGGATGCGAGGACGACATCCACCGCCGCGCCGGCCCGCACCGGCAGACGGCCCGTCGACAGCCTGCCTTCGGCGCAAGCGGCGAGGACGTCCAGGAGATCGCACGACAGGAGCGGCAGGAGAACCTCAGCCTCCGGATCGCCGAGACGCACGTTGTACTCCAGCACGCGCGGTCCCTCCTCGGTCATCATCAGCCCGAAGTAGAGGAATCCGCGGTAGTCCATGGACTCCCGCGACAGCCCGAACAGCGTCGGCTCGACGATCCGCTCGATGATCTCATCCTCGATCGCAGACGTGCACTGTGGTGCAGGCGCGTACGCTCCCATGCCGCCCGTGTTCGGTCCGCGGTCGCCGTCGTAGGCGCGCTTGTGGTCGCGCGCTGCTGGAAACAAGCTGGCAGACTTGCCGTCGGTGATGCAGAGGATCGATAGCTCCCATCCCGCGAGCGCCTCCTCGACAAGGATGGGCTCGCGACGCGCGCGTAACCCGCGCCACGCCTCGACCGCCTCGGCCCCGTTCTCGCAGACCACGACTCCCTTTCCCGCCGCGAGCCCGTCCGCCTTCACCACGAGTCGCCCCCACCGTCGAGCCGCCGACCGGACATCGTCCTCGCACTGCGCCTCCCGCCACGGCGCAGTAGGAATTCCATGGCGATCGAGGAACCCCTTCGCCCATAGCTTGGACGTCTCGAGGCGGGCGGCTCGCGCGGTAGGGCCGAAGGCGACCGTCGCGGTTTTCGCAAGGCGGTCGACCACGCCGCGTGCCAGCGCCTCCTCGCCGCCGACCACGAGGAGGTCGAGCCGCAGATCGTCGGCCGTCCGCGCCACCGCCTCCCGATCGAGCGGGTCGAGCTCCACCGATCTCGGCGTGCCGCCATTCCCTGGGAGCGCGTAGACCGAGGGGCGCCCTGAGTTCCGCGTCAGCGCCCACACGAGCGCGTGCTCGCGTCCCCCCGAGCCGAGGACGCCGATCCTCATGCCGCCTCCTCTCGATCCGCGTCTTCCACCTCTCGCCGCGCTTCGGCGATCTCGCTCTCCAACCGCGCCCGCAGCCGTGGCCGCTGAAGGCAACGGATGGCGGCCGCAGCCGCGTTCTCCGGCCGCACGACCGTCAGAGCCGGGACTCGACTCGGCATCATGACCGACGAAGGAAGGTTCAGCAGCAGGTCCGCGTCGTCGCGAAACGGCGGGCAGTTGATGACCGGAACGGCGAGGTTCGCCGCCAGCGCGCCCCCGAGCCCGTTCGACAGGCCGGCCACCGCGATCGCCACGATGGGCTCGCGGGCGGCGTTCAGGTCGCGCGCGAGTGCCGCCACGAGATCCGGCGTCTTGTGCGCCGAGGCGACGCGCGTGATGACCGCCACGCCGTACTCTGCGAGGCAGTTGGCGATTCTCTTCCCGTGCTCGGCGTCGCGCGGCGATCCGAGGACAATCACGACACAGCCGTCACGCAGGATTCCCTCCGCGACAAGAGAACGTACGAGATCGTCGGACGACGTCTCCGCCGGCGGCTCCGCCCCCGTGACTCGCCGGCAGATCTCGCGGTACCGGCGCGCGGTCTCTGACGCGACAGCGTCCGGCAGCGCCGTCGGCGTCCGACCCTCCCGCTCGTGATCCCGCAACCACGCGCGTACGTATTCCTTGTCCCACGCCTCGACCGCTTCGGGGGCCCGCTCGTAGTCGCGGCTGGACCAGAAGCGTGAGGAGTCCGGCGTGTGGATCTCGTCGATGAGCGCGAGATCTGACCCGATTCGGCCGAACTCGTACTTCGTGTCCACGAGGAGGATGCCCTGCTCGCGCAGCAGGCGGGACGCGTGCCGGAACACGTCTAGGCTCGCCTCCTCGAGTCGCCGATAGTCGGGCGCGGAGAGCAGGCCGCGCCGCACGATGTCCGGTCCCGTGATCTCCTCGTCGTGCTCGGACTTCGTTGTGGGCGTGAGGATCGGCTCCGGAAACGGCGCGTTGCCACGGAGCCCTTCGGGAAGGCGCACTCCGCACAGCTCGCGCCGCCCCGCGGCGTACGCGCGCCAGGCCGACCCCGCGAGGTAGGCCCGGACGACGAACTCGACGCGCACCGGGTCCGCCTCGCGCACGAGCATGGCCCTGTCTCCCACGGTGCGGATCATGTGATTCGGGAAGATGCTCCGTGTCTCAGCGAACCAGAAG
>JAKLIE010000467.1 GCA_022709775.1 Pseudomonadota bacterium | reverse complement strand
TGCGGGCGACACCGTCGCCGAGTACGCGGGCGAGGGAACGGACCTCGTCCAGTCGGCCGTCACCTGGACGCTCGCCGCCAACGTCGAGAACCTGACGCTCACGGGGACCGTTGCGACCAACGGCACCGGCAACGCGCTCGCGAACCTGCTCATCGGCAACACGGCGGCCAACGTGCTCGACGGCGGCGCCGGCAACGACACGATGCGAGGGGGCGCAGGCAACGACACGTACGTCGTCGATGCCGCTACCGACGTCGTTGCCGAGTACGCAGCCGAAGGGACCGACCTCGTTCAATCGTCGGCGACATGGACGCTCGGCTCCAACCTGGAGAACCTGACGCTCGCGGGGACCGCCGCGACCAACGGCACCGGCAACGCGCTCGCGAACGTGCTCGTCGGCAACACGGCGGCGAACGTGCTCAACGGCGGCACGGGTGCGGATACGATGCGCGGCGGCGGGGGGAACGACACCTACGTCGTCGACGTCTCGACCGACGTCGTTGCCGAGAACGCGGGCGAAGGGACCGATCTCGTTCAGTCGTCGGTCGCGTGGACGCTGGGTGCGAACGTCGAAGACCTCGCGCTCACCGGGTCGTCGGCGATCGACGGCACGGGCAACGTGCTGTCGAACTCGCTGGCCGGCAACGCGGCGGCGAACGTGCTCTCAGGCGCGGACGGCAACGACCTCGCATGGGGCGCGGCCGGCAACGACACGCTCGCCGGCGGGAACGGCAACGACGTCCTGCAGGGCGGCGACGGCAACGACGCGATCGGCGACACCGCGGGCAGCAATCTTCTCGACGGCGGGCTCGGCGCCGACACCCTCGCCGGCGCGGCGGGGCGCGAGATCCTGATCGGCGGCAAGGGCGACGACACTATCGCGGCGGGCACCGGCGCCGACGTCTTCGCGTTCAACAGGGGAGACGGCAGGGACACGATCGTCGCATCGGCAGGTGCGGACGACACGCTCTCGCTCGGCGGAGGCCTCAGGTACGCCGACCTGGGGCTGCGCAAGGTCGGCAACGACCTCGTGCTCGACGCCGGCACCGACCAGGTGACGCTCAAGGACTGGTACGCGGCGGCTTCGAACCACCGGATCGCACAGCTGCAACTCGTGACCGACGCCTCGACCGACTATCTCTCGACGTCGACGGACTCGATGCACAACCGGCGCGTGACCCGGTTCGACTTCGCCCAGGTCGTCGCGGGTTTCGACGCCGCGCTCGCGGCCAATCCGTCGCTGACGCGCTGGACGGTTGCCGACGCGCTCGCGGGGGCGTTCGTCGGGAGTTCGGACACCGCTGCGCTCGGCGGCGACCTCGCCTACCAGTTCGGCCACGGCGGCAGCCTCGCGGGGATCGGGTTCGATGCGACGAGCGCGCTCCTGGCCGACGCGAACTTCGGACTCGCCCCGCAGTCGTTGCTGCCCTCGGCGGCGCTGACGGCGGGGTCTCGCTTGCTGCGTTGACGGCGAGGTCTCGCCGGCAGCGTCGACCGCACCTCCCGGCCGCGAGCGCGAAGGCGGGTCCGCGCGCGGTCCGATCCGCCGCCCGCCGCCCCCCGGCTGGATGACCACGGCGGGCAGGTCCCGTCGCATCGCGACCGGCGGGAAGGCTGCCCCACCCTGCCGTAGGTGCCCCCGGAAAGGCGCCGGGCGACCGGTTTCCCGGCCACGACCCGCCCGGGCCGGATCCGTCACAACCTGCCGTCCGCTGCCGTCATCCCCCCAGGCTCACGCCCTGAGCCACCCCCGGGCGCATCCTTCGCCATCGTCCGTTCGACCGATGGCGAGGCCCCGATGTCCCGGTTCCCGGAACTCCCCTGCACCCGGCATGCGCGCTCGCGCATGCAGCAGCGCGGCATCCCGCCGGCGCTCGTCGACCGCGTGCTGCGCTACGGCCGCGAGGTCCACGACCACCACGGCGCGACGGTCTACCTGATCGACCGCGCGGGCGAGGCCCGGATCGCGCGCGAAGGCGGGGTCCGGGGCGCCGAGCTCGAGCGGCTGCGCGGCGTCTACGTCGTCGTCGCGACCGACGGGACGATCCGGACGGTGGGACACCGCACGCGGCGGCTGCGGCGCCACTGAAGCGCCGCGCCATCGCCCCGTCGAGCACGGCTGCTGCATTCGATGTCGGCCCGCCCACTGCCGCAGGACGCCGGAGGCGGCTCCGCAGCCCCCGAGCCCGCGCGATCCGCCGGCTGCTGGCGTGGAGATTGCTCCATCCGGCCGGAAGGGCCGACGGCGCGGAGTGCGGGGACGCACGGCGCAGCGGCCGACGAGCCCG
>JAKLIE010000466.1 GCA_022709775.1 Pseudomonadota bacterium | reverse complement strand
GGTGGTGCCTCACCTGCCCGGGCGCGAAGGCATCGCCGTGCTCGACGTGGGCAGCGGCGGGGGCCTGCCGGGCATCCCGATCGCGATCGCGCGTCCCGATGCGCACGTCGTGCTCGTCGATTCGGCGAGCAAGAAGGCGGCTTTCCTCGCCCAGGCCGCGATCGAGCTGCCGCTGCCGAACGTCGAGGCCGTTGCGACGCGCGTCGAGGACTATGCGCCCGCACGGAAGTTCGACGTCGTGATCTCGCGCGCGTTCTCCGACCTGGCGACCTTCGTGCGCCTCGCGAAGCCCCACCTCGCCGGAGGCGGCGTGATTCTCGCGATGAAGGGCGTGCATCCGGACGAAGAGCTCGTCGAGCTGCCCGCCGGCATCGAGGTCGTCGCGACGCCGCGACTCGACGTGCCGGGGCTCGAGGGTGTCCGTCACCTGATCGTCATGCGTGTAGTGGGGTCAGAGCCGTAATACGGCTCCGATGCGCGCCCCGACTTTGCGTTCCAACCGTATTACGGCTCTGACCCCATGACACGCATCATCGCGATCGCGAACCAGAAGGGCGGCGTCGGCAAGACGACGACCGCGGTCAACCTCGCCGCGAGCCTCGTGGCGATGAACCGTCGCGTGCTGCTCGTCGACCTCGACCCGCAGGGCAACGCGACGACCGGCGCGGGCGTCGACAAGCGCGAGCGCCCGGCGACCGTCTACCAGGTGCTGCTCGGCGAGAGGAAGATCGCCGACGTGCGCGTGGTCTCGCCGACCGGCGGCTTCGACCTCGTGCCCGCGAACCGCGAGCTCGCCGGCGCCGAGGTGGAGCTCGTCGACCTGCCCGAGCGCGAGACGCGATTGAAGGACGCGCTCGCCGAAGCGCTCTCGCAGATGAGGACGGCGATCGGCGAGGTGGCGTCCGAGTACGATTTCATCCTGCTCGACTGCCCGCCGTCGCTGTCGCTCCTGACGCTCAACGGGCTGTGCGCCGCGGACAGCGTGCTGATCCCGATGCAGTGCGAGTACTACGCGCTCGAGGGGCTCTCCGACCTCGTGCAGACGGTGAAGAAGGTGCGCGCGCACCTGAACCCGAGGCTCGAGATCGAGGGCGTGCTGAGGACGATGTACGACCCTCGCAACACGCTCGCGCAGAACGTCGCCGCGGATCTCGAGAAGCATTTCGGCGCGAAGCTCTATCGCACGATCGTGCCGCGCAACGTGCGGCTCGCGGAGGCGCCGTCGCACGGCATGCCCGCGCTGAAGCTCGAGCTGCAGTCGAAGGGAGCGCAGGCGTACCTCGCGCTCGCGGGCGAGATGCTGCGGCGGATGGAAGCGAAAGTGGAGGCGGCGTGATGCGGCCCAAGGGACTCGGGCGGGGGCTCGACGCGCTGCTCGCCGGCACCGACGACGCGGCGCCGTCGAAGGATGCGCTGCAGACGCTGGCGATCGACCGGCTGCGGCCCGGGCGCTACCAGCCGCGGACGAGGATGGACGACGCCTCGCTCACCGAACTCGCCGAGTCGATCCGGGAGCAGGGGATCATGCAGCCGATCCTCGTGCGGCCGGTCGAGGGCGGGCGCTTCGAGATCGTCGCGGGCGAGCGCCGCTGGCGCGCCGCGCAGAAGGCGGGGTTGCGCGAGGTGCCGGCGCTCGTCAAGGCGGTCCCCGACCAGTCGGCGCTCGCGCTCGCGCTGATCGAGAACATCCAGCGCGAGGACCTCAACCCGATCGAGGAGGCGCAGGGGCTGAAGCGCCTGATCGACGAGTTCGGCATCACGCACGACGCCGCTGCGAAGGCCGTCGGGCGCTCGCGCAGCGCCGTGACGAACCTGCTGCGGCTCACGCACCTGCCGAAGCCGGTGCAGGACTACGTGATGGACGGCAAGATCGACATGGGACACGCGCGAGCGCTGCTCGCGTTGCCGGCGGCGCAGCAGACCGCGACCGCGGTGCGCGTCGTCAACGGCGCGCTCTCGGTGCGCGACACCGAGCGTCTCGTTCACGGCCTGCTCAATCCCGCGAAGCGCGCGGCGCGGCGCAAGGCGCACGCGCGCGACGCCGACACGATCCGGCTCGAGACCGAGATCGCCGAGGCGCTCGGCGCGAGGGTCGCGATCGAGGCGAAGCCCGGGGGCAAGGGCCGCATCGTGATCGCGTATTCGAGCCTCGACGAGCTCGACGGGATCGTCGCGAAGCTGAGGAAGCCATGACGGACTCGGCACCGTGTCACGCGGTCGGGCGCGCCCGCGCGTTTCTCGTCGCCTGCGGCCTGGCGCTCGCCGCGTCCGCGGGTGCGCACGGACCCACGCACGACGCGGCTGCCG
>JAKLIE010000465.1 GCA_022709775.1 Pseudomonadota bacterium | reverse complement strand
GGGAAGCGCGTCGCCGGGCGCCTCGCGTTCGACCACTCGTCGTCGCGCGGACCGAAAGTGGACGTCCAGTTCGACGCGCCGCTCGCGAAGACGTTCGCCGCGAACTGACGTGCCGGGGCGCCGGCCCGGAGGGCGACCGACGCCGTGCGCGCGGCCAGCGTCACGCGCGCGTGGCGGGGCGGGTTCCGAACCGGCAAGGCCGATGCCCCGATGGAGGCCGATCGATCTCCTGACATAATTGCGCGACGGCGCTCCGCGGACCGGATGCCCGGCGCGCCCGCCGCGCGACCCGATGGCCGCCGGACACGCGGGCTCGCCCCCCGGGAAAGGACACCCGTCGATGAAGCGCCGCACCCTCCCCGGCACCGGGCTCGAGGTCTCCGAGGTCTGCCTCGGCACGATGACCTGGGGCGACCAGAACAGCGAGGCCGAGGCGCACGAGCAGCTCGACCTCGCGGTCGCGCGCGGCGTCAACTTCATCGACACGGCCGAGATGTACCCGGTGCCGCCGAAGAGCGAGACACAGGGGCGCACCGAGGCCTATCTCGGCCGCTGGCTCGCGAAGCGCGGGCGCGAGGGGCTCGTGATCGCCTCGAAGGTGGCGGGGCCCGGGCGGCGCGACTGGATCCGCGGAGGCCGCACCGACCTCACGCGCGGGAACATCGCGGAAGCCGTCGCGAAGAGCCTCGAGCGCCTGGCGATCGACCGTATCGACCTCTTCCAGATCCACTGGCCGCAGCGAAACGTGCCGATGTTCGGCTCGACCGAGTTCGACCCGTCGATGGAACGGGCGGGCGGACCCGCGATGCGTGAGCAGGTCGAGGGGATGGTGGCGATGATCGAGGCCGGCAAGGTCCGCCACTGGGGCGTGTCCAACGAGACGGCGTGGGGACTGTGCGAGTTCCGGCGCCTCGCGCGCGAGCTCGGCGTGCCCGGGCCCGTCACGGTGCAGAACACCTGCAGCCTGGTCTCGCGCGGCGCCGACACCGAGATCGCCGAAGTCCTTTACCGCGAGCGGATGTCGCTGCTCGCGTACTCCCCGCTGGCAGGCGGGCTCCTCACCGGCAAGTACTCGGGTGGCGCGCAGCCGGCAGGGGCGAGGTACACGCTGTTCGAGACGGTGGGCGCGCGCTGGCGCAAGCCGATCGTCCACGAGGCGGCCGACGCTTACATCGCGCTCGCGCGGCGGCGCGGGCTCACCCCCGTGCAGCTGGCGCTGGGCTACGTGCGCAGCCGCTGGTACGTCGGCGCGACGATCGTCGGTGCGACGAGCCTCGCACAACTCGACGAGGACATTGCCGCCGCGCAGCTCGCGCTCGACGCCCCGACGCTGGAGGAGATCGCGGCGCTGCAGGTGCGCTACCCGAATCCCGCGCCTTAGCGGAGCGCGCGACGTCGCCGTCGGAGGCGGCCGGGACGATGCGGTGGTCTGACCGCTTCGCGATATGCGTCCGCCCCCTTGACTCGCGCCTCGCCGCGGCGCTCAATCCCCGGAAGTCCGGACTACACGGGAGGTCGTCATGCAAGTGCGAACGCTGCGCACCATCGTGGCCGGACGGCCCGCCATCACGACGATGCGGACCACGACCGTGGCCGAGGCATCCCGCATGATGAAGCAGCGCAACGTGGGCTCGCTGCTCGTCGTCGACGGCACGCGTCTGGCCGGCATCTTCACCGAGCGGGACGCGCTCTACCGTGTGCTCGCCGACGGGCGGGATCCGGTGACGACGCCGATCGGCGACGTGATGACGCCGCAGCCGCAGACGATGCATCCGGACGAGCCGTTCGTCCGGGCGCTGCGCGTCATGTACGAGGCTCGCTTCCGCCACCTGCCGGTGGTCGAGTTCGGACGTCCGCTCGGCATCGTATCGGTGCGCGACGCGCTCGACGACGACCTCGTCGACCTTCGCTGGGACCTCGAGCAGCGCGAAGTCGCGCGCGACTAGGACGCCTGTCCGACGCCCGCATCCGATCGCCGCGCGGTCGGCTCGACCATCCACGCCGGCGCCGGCCCGCGCGTCAGTTCCGACATCTCGGCACGCAGGTCGTCGACGCTGCGCTCGGGGGCATGCGTGTACCGGTCTAGCGCGACCCGGGCATCGCCGTAGCGGTCGGCGTCGGTTGGCCACGCGTCCTCGACGATGCGCCATACGTCGTCGTAGCGCTCCGGCGCGATGGTCGTCCCGCAGGCGAAGAGCCTCGACCCCGCGGCGTCGCGGGATGTGCCCGACGTCGGGTTGGTGAAGAACATCGGCCGCCCGCAGGCGAGGTAGTCGTAGGCGAGCGACGACATGTCGCCGACGTAGGCGTCG
>JAKLIE010000464.1 GCA_022709775.1 Pseudomonadota bacterium | reverse complement strand
TCGCGACCGACGTCAAGTCGGTCTCGATCGGCTACCTCGGCCTGGATCCAGACGTCTCCACCGGCTTCGAGCCGGCGTGGCGCGAGCACTGGGAGGACACCCAGCGCCTGCCGATGATGATCCGCATCGACGTCGAGCCCGCGCGCGGCGCGAAGTGGCCGACGCTCTACGCGTCGCCGCGCGAGGCGCCGGAGGCCGCGTGCCGCGCATGGGACAACGCGCGGGCGCGTTGCACGCAGGGATGACGCGCATGGCCCGGATGCGACGTCGACGCGCGCCGCGCGCTTCCGGGAGGAGGCAGGCCGGCATCGCGCTGGTGCTGACGCTCTGGCTCACGGTGCTGCTGACGGCGATCGCGGGCGGATTCGCCTACAGCATGCGGACGGAGGCGCTCGCGGCGGGCAACGCGATCGGCATCGCGAAGGCGCGCGCGGCCGCCGACGGCGCGGTCGAGCGCACGGCGTTCGAGCTCACGCGCCCGAGGGTCCCCGGCAGCTGGCTTCCCAACGGCGCGCCGCACGAATGGCGCGACGGCGAGATCGACGTCGTCGCACGGGCCACCGACGAGACCGCGAAGATCGACCTGAACGCCGCGGGCGAGATCCTGCTGCGCGGGCTCTTCTCGAACGTGGGAGGCGCCGATCCGGACACGGCGGTGCGCCTCGTCGAGGCGGTGATGGACTGGCGCGACGCGGACGACCTGCGCCGGCCGAACGGCGCCGAGGCCGCCGACTACCAGGCGGCGGGGTCGAAGGTCGTGCCCGCGAACGCGCCGTTCGAGACGATCGGCGAAGTCGCGCGCGTGCTCGGCATGACGCCCGCGATCTACGCGCGCATCGCGGGCAGCGTGACCGTCTATTCGCGGCAGGCCGGCGTCAACCCGCTCACCGCCTCGCGCGAGGTGCTCCTCGCGCTGCCCAACGCCGACGCGGCGGTCGTCGACGCCTACGTCGCCTCGCGCGACGAGGCGCTCCGCGCGAACCTGCCGGCCCCTCCGTATGCCGGCGCGGGCGGGATGATCTCCGGGGCGATCCAGACGTGGCGCATTCGCGCGCAGGCGAGCCTGCCCGATGGTGTAACCTTCGTCCGCGAAGCGGTGCTGCGGCCCTCGCCCGATCCGGCAAGGCCGCTCGTCGTGCTGGCCTGGCTCGAAGGCGCACCCGCGCCGGCCGCCGCCGACGCGAAAACCGACGAAAACGATGCCGTCCGACCGTAGCTACTCGATGGGTCAGGTCGCCGCGTCGCTGGCCGGACTCGCGCAGCGCACCGGCGCGACCGGCTTCCTCCGCTGGTGGGCCGCCGAGCTCGCGCCGCTCGTCCCCGCACCTGCGCGCAGCGCGGTCGCGCGCCGGCGACTGCGCCCGGTCGTCGCGTTCGGCCGCGAAGGCGCCGCGGTGTGGCGTCCGGTGATGCGCGAGGGGCGGGTTGCGATGGAGCGCGTCGCCGACATCCCGCTCGAAGGCGATCCTGCCGCGGTCGAGGCGGCCGGCCACCAGGCGCTCGCGTCGGTCGCGCGCGTCGCCTACGGCGGCGTGACCGGCACGCCCCGCGTCCGCATCGCGATCCAGCCTTCGGCCGTCCTCCGGCGCACGCTCGCGCTGCCGACCGCGGTCGAGGAGAACCTGCGCCAGGCGATCGGCTACGACCTCGACCGGCTGACGCCGTTCAAGGCCGACGAGGTCTACTTCGACGCCGTGATCGCGTCGCGCGACGCCGCGCGGGGAACGATCGCGGTCGACTTCGCGGCGGTCCGTCGCCCGGTGGTCGACGCGGCGGTCGCGCACGTCACCGGATGGGGCGCCGAGGTGCACAGCGTCTCGCCCGACGATCCGGCGACGGCGTCGCCGTCGCGCCTCAACCTCGTGCCGGACGAGGCGCGCGTCGCGCCCGCGCCATGGAAGCGATGGCAGTTCTGGGTGCCGCTCGCGGGGCTCGCGCTGGTCGCGGCGGTGGCGGTCGTGCTGCCGGTCTGGCAGAAGCGCGACTATGCGATCGCGGTCATCAACAAGGCCGATGCGGCGCGCCAGCAGGCGGCGGTCTCCGAGCGCCTGCGTTCCGAGCTCGAGCGCGCGGCGTCCGACTACAACTTCGCGCTGGAGCGCAAGTACGCGTGGCCGCCGATCGTGCGCGTGCTCGACGCGGTGACGCGCGCGCTGCCCGACGACACGTGGCTCACCCAGCTCGAGATCCGCACGCTGCCCAAGGGACGCGAGCGCGACCGGGAGATCGTGATGCGCGGCGAGTCGGCGAACGCCGGCCGGCTGATCCCGGTGCTCGAGGAGACCGGGATCGTCGCGCAGGTCGCGCCCCGATCGCCG
>JAKLIE010000463.1 GCA_022709775.1 Pseudomonadota bacterium | reverse complement strand
GCGCGTCGGTATGCGGGCCGAACGGGTCGGAGATCGCCCGTATCGCCGCGAATGCCGCCGCCCGCGTCGGGAAGGCCGGCGTGACGCCGACGTAGCTCGCGATGCGCTCGATCGCCGAACGCGCGAGGATCGGGCCCGCGTCGCTGATCACGAGGCGCCGGATCGGCGAACGCTCGAACCCGCCCAGCGCCATCCCCATGAGCCCGCCCAGCGAGATGCCGACCCAGTCGACGGTCTCGACGTCGAGGCGCGCGAGCAGCGTCACGGCGTTCGCGACGTAGGTCGGGACCTGGTAGAGCATCGGGTCGGCGAGGCGCTCGCTCGCGCCGCGGCCGGGCATGTCGGCGGCGATCACGCGCCATCGGTCCGAGAGCGCGCGTCCGAGCGGGCCGAAGTCGCGGCTGTTGCGCGTCAGCCCGTGCACGCAGACGACCACGCGCGGATTGGCGGGATCGCCCCACTCGCGGTAGGCGAGCCGGTGGAGCTGCGTGCCCGTCAGGCAGCTAACGTACCGGCTGCGGGAGCCGTCGTCGTTCATGGCCTTCGGCTTCCGCGGGCCGGCCGCGGCGCGGTCTCGCTCCGGCTCATTGCGTGCCCTTGACGCGCGGCGGCAGCACCATCTGCGTGCAGCGGAAGAGCGCCATCGTCGCGCCGTCCGCCTTGCGCGTCACGGTCGCGTCCCAGACGTGCGTCGCGCGGCCGAGGTGCACGGCGCGTGCGACGCACGCGATCGTCCCCTCGCGCGTCGTCGAGACGAAGTTGCACTTGAGCTCGACCGTCGTGAAGTTGTGGTTCTCGTCGGGCAGGTGGGCGATGCAGCCGTAGCCGCACGCGGTGTCGGCCAGCGCGATGATCGTCGCGGCGTGCAGGTAGCCGTTGGGCGCGAGCAGCCCGGGGCGCACGTCGAGCTCCGCGTCGAGCCGCCCGTGATCGAGCGCGACCGGCCGGAAGCCGACGAGCCCGGGCAGCTTGCCGTCGCCGCGATGCTTCAGCTGCTCGAGCAGGCGCGCCCAGTGCGCCGCGTCGTGGCTCATGTCGCTCTCCGCGATTCGAAAGCGCGAGGATACCGCAACGTGGCGCGGCGCCCGGACGCGGCGCCACCGAGCTCAGGTGTAGGCGAGGAACCGCCCGCAGGCGATGACGGAGAGCCACAGCAGGATCGACAACGCTGCTGCTACACGCACGCGTCCCGGCACGCCGGCTTCGACGTCCCAGTCGCCGGACGCGCGCATCGCGCCCGCGTGCAGGAGGCCGGCATTGATGCCCGCCGCGAGGATCAGCCCCATCTTCAGCATGAAGACGCGGTTGCCGAGGTAGTCCGACGCGTGCGCGGTGAACATCGTGAGGCCGCTCGCGGCGGCGACCAGGAACGCCGCGAGCGTCCAGGGGAGGATGTGCGCGGCGAGGCGCGAGACCGGGACGCGACGCGACAGTCCGACGAGGCGCAGGTCGAGGACGACGATCGAGCCGACGACGATCGCGAAGGCCGAGATGTGGATCGTCTCGACGATCGGGAACGCCCACAGCGACTCGCGCAGGTACCGGCCCACGCCCGTCGACTCGATCGCGTGCAGCCCCGTCGTCATTCGAGCCTCGCGCCGCTCAGCGCAGCTCGACGGTGCGCCCGTCCACGGTGATGCGCTCCGCGCGCATCTCGTCGGGCTTGTGGCGGTTCGGGTAGCCGACGACCGTGACGGTCCTGCCCGGGACGAGGTCGGCGCGAGGCAGCCCGCGGTTCTCCATACGCGACGGCGGCGCGAGGACCGCCGTCCACGTCCTGCCGTTCGCGGTGAGGGTCACGTAACCGTGCGGATGCTCGTAGCCGGACTGCTCGATCTTCCCGGTGAGCGTCAGCGTCTGCGTGGCGTCGTACTCGCTCCAGCCGTGGTGCGCGAGGGCGGGCATCGCGGCGAGGGCCAGGGTCGCTGCGGCGAGGCGGAGGTTCATGCGGGATCTCCCGGAAGTCTGGGTCAGGTCGGTGCGGGAACGATCATTCGGAGAGCGCGGCCGCGTCGGCCAGCAGCCGGTCGACGTCGCGCTCGGCGGTGTCCCAGGCGCACATGAACCGGCAGCCAGTGTCGCCCACGAACACGTAGAAGCGCCAGCCCCGGGCGCGCAGCCCCTCGATCACCGGGGGCGGCAGGTGGACGAAGACGCCGTTCGCCTGCGTCGGCGCGATCAGCGCGGCGCCGGGGACGCGCGCGAGCCCGTCGGAGAGTCGGCGCGCCATCGCGTTCGCGTGCGCGGCGTGCGCGAGCCACCGCCCGCCCTCGAGCATCGCGATCCAGGGCGCCGCGACGAAGCGCATCTTCGAGGCGAGGTGCCCCGCCTGT
>JAKLIE010000462.1 GCA_022709775.1 Pseudomonadota bacterium | reverse complement strand
AAGACCTGTTCAACGCGACCCGGCGCGTGCTCTCCGGTGGCGACGCAAGGCGCACGCTGGGCGACTCGCTGCACGCGCGGCAGGCCGATGCGCAGCGCCTGCTCCGGCTCTACGCGGTGCCGGACGGCGCGGAAGGAAAGCTCTGGCGCCATCTCGACACGCCGTACTTCCAGCGCCACACGGCCGACGAGATCGCGTGGCACGCGCGCAACCTGTACTGGCGGGTCGACCGGACCGAGCCCGTCGTTAAGGCGCGGCTGTCGCGCACCGGCGCGGGGCTGCAGGCGCTCGTCTACATGCCCGACCAGACGGCGCTGTTCGCGCGGATCTGCGGCTACTTCGGCCGCGCCGGGCTGTCGATCCTGGACGCCAAGGTACACACGACCCGGCACGGCTACGCGCTCGACACGTTCGCGCTCCAGGACACGACCGCGACGAGCGGCTCGTCGCGGGAGACGATCACGCGCATCGAGCACGATCTCAACGAGGTGCTGGTCGAACGGGCGCCGCTCGAGCCGCCGGCTTCGGGGCGCGTGCCCCGCCAGCTGCGGCATTTCCCGCTCACGCCCGAGATCCGGATCTTCCCCGACGACAAGGGCACGCACTACATCCTCGAGGTCGTCGCGGGCGACCGCCCCGGACTCCTCGCCCGCATCGCATGGGTGCTCGCGAACGCGAACGTCAACGTCGCCAGCGCCAAGATCAACACGCTGGGAGAGCGTGTCGAGGACGTGTTCCTGATCGACGGCAACCGCCTGCACGACGAACAGGCGCTGCTGAAGCTCGAGACGGCGCTCTACGAGCAGCTGCGCGTGTAGCGCCGCACGGTCCGGCGCCGACGGCGTAGCATCGAAGCCCGCCTACCGTCGAGCCTTCCGGTGAATCCGCGCCGCCGCCGCCGCCCTCGTCGCGGGGGTCGCCCGCGCCCAGGGCAGACCGCCGCGGATCGGCGAGCTCGGCGACGCCTTCGACCCGTTCCGGCGCGAGCGCGCACAGGCGCTCGTCGTTCAGGTGAGCCCCCTCATGCTCGAGCACCGGGCGGTCGTCGTCGAGCGTGCCGCCCGCGACCGGCTTCCGGCGATCCACGAGGCGCGCAGCTTCGTCGAGGCCGGCGGGCTCGTCGCGTACGGTCCCGATCTCCGCGACACCTACCGGCGCGCGGCCGCCTTCGTCGACCGCATCCTCAAGGGGGCGAGCCCTCGCGACCTGCCGGTCGAGCAATCGGCGAGCCTCGCGCTGTCGATCAACCTGAAGGCGGCGAAGGCGCTGGGATTGGAGATTCCGACGTCGCTGCGCCTGCGGGCGGACGAGTTCGTCGAGTAGTCGCGCGGATCCGCGACCGCGATCACTCCTCCCCTTCGGCGTCCGGGAACAGGATCTCGGTGTAACCGAACCGGCGCATGTCGGTCATCCGCATCGGATAGAGGATGCCGTCGAGGTGATCGCACTCGTGCTGGACGACGCGCGCGTGGAATCCCGTGACTTCGCGCTCGATGCGGTTGCCCGACGGATCGAATCCCTCGTACCGAAGCGCAGCGTGGCGCGCGACGACGCCGCGAAGCCCCGGCACCGACAGGCAGCCTTCCCAGCCTTCCTCGATCTCGTCGGAGAGCGGCGTGAGCACCGGGTTGACGAGCTCGGTATAGGGCACCGGGTCGGCCTCCGGGTAACGCGGATTGACGTCGACGCCGAAGATCACGACACGCAGCCCCACGCCGATCTGCGGCGCCGCGAGCCCGGCTCCGTTCTGCGCGGCCATCGTGTCGCGCATGTCCCGGAGGAGATCGTCGAGCTCGCGCGTGCCGAACCGCTCGACCGGGGCGCTCACGCGCCACAGCCGCGGATCGCCCATCCTCAGCACCTCGCGGATCATCGCGCGCCCTCCGCCGGGGCCGTGGGCGGCACCGCGATGGGCGCCAGGTGCTCGAGCAGCGTGCGCACCTTCGCGATCCCCTCGTCCAGCGTCTTCGCGAGCGCCTGCATCGAAATCGCATGCGTGCTGTCGCCACGGCCGGCGGCGTGGTTGACGACGACGCAGATCGCCGCGTACGGCAGGTCGAGCTCGCGGGCGAGCGCCGCCTCCGGCATTCCGGTCATTCCGACCAGGGTCGCGCCGTCCCGGTCCATCCGGTCGATCTCGGCCGCGGTCTCGAGCCGAGGACCGTTCGCGGCGCCGTAGACGCCGCCGTCGGCGAGCCCGATGCCCGCGGCCCTTGCGGCGTCGAGGCACCGCGCACGCAGCCAGGGCGTGTAGGGCCGCGTGAAATCCACGTGCACGACCTTTCCTTCCTCGCCGTCGAAGTACGTCGAGGCACGCCCGCTCGTGTAGTCGAT
>JAKLIE010000461.1 GCA_022709775.1 Pseudomonadota bacterium | reverse complement strand
GAAAGACGATCTCCTCGAGTCCGGGCTTGCGCTCGGGTCCCTTCGCGATGCCGACGATCGGCACGCCGTGCAACCCCTGCTCGGCGAGCACCTCGGCCGCCACCGCGACCTGCCCCCGTCCGCCGTCGATCACGAGGAGGTCGGGCGCGGGGAACTCGCCGGCGACGATCCGCGCGCAGCGGCGGGTGAGCGCCTCGCGCATCGCAGCGTAGTCGTCGCCGCCGGCCGCCGGGGTCACGTTGAACTTCCGGTACTCGCCGGACTGCATCGCGAGCCGGTCGAAGATCACGCACGACGCCACCGCCGCCTCGCCCATCGTGTGCGATACGTCGAAGCACTCGATGCGCTGCGCGCTGCCCGGAAGCCCGAGCGCCTCGACGAGCGCCGCGAGACGTTCCTCCGCCGTCGCCTTCTGCGCCAGGCGCTGCCGGATCGCCAGCGTCGCGTTCTCGCCGGCCATCTGCAGCCAGACACGGCGCTCGCCGCCCGGGTTCGCGACGATCTCGACCGTGCGCGCCGCCTGCTCGCCCAGCGCCTGCTCGAGCGCCTCGCGGTCCTCTGCGCCGGGAGCGACGATCGTCGGCGGCACCGGTCGCTCGAGATAGTGCTGCGCGAGGAACGCCTGGACGACGTCGGCGAGCGTGCCCGACTCGGCATGGCGCGGGAAGAACGTGCGGTCGCCGACGTGCCGGCCTCCGCGGATCATCACGACGTTGACGGCGGCGATGCCGCCTTCCTCGACCGCCGCCACGACGTCGACGTCCCCGGCCGTCGCGCTCTCGACGAACTGCCGGGACTGGAGCTGCGACAGACGGGCGATCTTGTCGCGCAGCCGCGCCGCGCGCTCGAACGCGAGCGCCGCGGCGGCCTCCTCCATCTGCGCCTTCAACCGGGCGCCGGCCTCGTCCGACTTGCCCTGGAGGAAGAGCACGGCCGCCTGGACGTCCTCCCGGTACTCGGCCTCGCCGACGTAGCCCACGCAGGGCGCCGTGCAGCGCTGGATCTGGTGGAGCATGCAGGGACGCGACCGGTTCGCGAACACCGACGGCTCGCAGGTGCGGAGCATGAACACCTTCTGCAGCATCGCGATGCCCTCGCGCACCGCGCCGGCGCCCGGGAACGGCCCGAAGTAGCGGTTCCGCCGGTCGAGCGCGCCGCGATGGAACCGCAACTGCGGATAGGTCTCTCCCGTGATGCAGAGGTACGGGTAGCTCTTGTCGTCGCGGAAGAGGATGTTGTAGCGCGGCTCGAGCGCCTTGATCAGGTTGTTCTCGAGCAGCAGTGCCTCGCCTTCGGAACGCACGACCGTCGTCTCGACGCGCGCGACCTGCGCGACCATCGCGGCGATGCGCGGCTCGTGGCCGGTCTTCTGGAAGTAGCTCGCGACGCGCTTCTTCAGGTCGCGCGCCTTGCCGACGTAGAGCGCGCCGCCCTCGGCGTCGAACATCCGGTAGACGCCGGGCTGATGCGGCAGCGACGCGAGCAGCTCGGAGGCGTCGAACGCCGTACCGGGCGCTTCGGCGTCGACCGCACCGGCGTGCCTGCGCGGGACCCTGGTCATGAGCTCGCCGGCGCTCGCCCGAGGTGCGCGGTCGCGTCGCGGAAGACCGCGCGGAACATGTCGCGCGTCAGCCGTCCGGTGTTCGTGTTGTAGCGGCTGCAGTGGAAGCTGTCGAACATCGTGAGGCGTCCGCCGGGAAGCGCGTGCCGCGCGCCGTGGGCGAACGGGTGCGCGCGCAGCGGGAGCCCGAGCGCGCGCAGCACCGTCTCGTGGGCGACCCGTCCGAGCGCGACGATCGCGGCGCCGGCGGGCAGCGAGGCGAGGTCCGCGGCGAGGAACGGCCTGCAAGCGGCGATTTCGGCGGGCAGCGGTCGATTGTCGGGCGGCAGGCACTTGACCGCGTTCGAGATGCGGCACCCGACGAGCGCGAGGCCGTCGTCGCGGGACACCGACGCCGGCGCGGACGCGAGTCCGCAGGCGTGGAGCGTCTCGTAGAGCAGGATGCCCGCGTGGTCGCCGGTGAACGCGCGGCCGGTGGCGTTCGCGCCGTGCATGCCCGGCGCGAGCCCGACGATCAGCAGCGGAGACCCGCGCGGCCCGAACGGCGGCACCGGCCTGCACCAGTAGTCCGGATGCTCGCCGCGGACGCGGTCGAGGAAGCGCACGAGCCGGCCGCAGCGCCGGCAATCGGGATCGTGGTCCGGCGCCGAAGCTGCGTCTGGCAGAATGTCGGCTTTTTTCGCAACGCGCTTCAAGCAGGCTAGAGTAGCACGTGCTCCCCCTCGAACCGCATCTCGAAACCTGGTCGCGCCGGCCGTCGTCCCGCAGCGGACGG
>JAKLIE010000460.1 GCA_022709775.1 Pseudomonadota bacterium | reverse complement strand
GCGCCCTCGCCGTCCGGCGCCGGCTCGAGCACGTAGGGGCTGGTCGCGATGGCGGTGGCGCCCAGTTCGCGCACGCGATCGAGTACCTGCGCGACGCCCTCGCAGGCAAACCACTCCGGCATGACGGTCACGCCAAGCGTGCGCGGTGCGGCAGAGGGAGGCGGTGTGGCGGATCCGATCATTGTCGACTAGTATATTAGCTGCTCATGTTCTGCTGGAAAGCCCTCGCCATGCAAGCCGCCGCCCGCCTCGCCGCCGCCCTCGCGCTCGTCGCCGTCACCTCGTCGTTCGCGCAGGAGCCGTTCCCGTCGCGCCCGGTCAGGCTCGTCGTGCCGGTCGCCGCGGGCGGCGGCATCGACACCGCGTTCCGCGCGATCGCGCCGGCGTGGTCCGAGAAGCTCGGCCAGCAGGTCGTCGTCGAGAACAAGCCGGGCGGCGGCCAGGTGCTCGGCAGCGACCTCGTCGCCAAGTCGAAGCCCGACGGCTACACGCTGCTCGCGCCCGGCGTGCCGATCGCGTTCAACACGGCGCTCGGCCGCAAGCTTCCCTACGACGCGATCAGGGACTTCACGCCGGTCTCGCACGTCGTGAGCCAGCCGCTGCTCGTCGTCGTCGGTCCGAACGTGCCGGTCAAGACGATGTCGGAGCTCTTCGCGTACGCGAAGGCGCAGAAGGCGCCGCTCCAGTACACGTCGGGCGGCATCGGCAGCTACGGGCACCTGTGGTGGGAGATGGTCCGCTCGCGCCAGGGCATCGACGGGCAGCACATCGCGTACAACGGCATCGCGCCCGCGCTGAAGGACGTGATGGGCGGACAGGTGCCGCTCCTGATCGATGCGATCGTGCCGACCGGCGCGCAGGTGAAGGCAGGCACGGTGCGCGGGCTCGCGATCGTCGCATCGCAGCGCGCGAAGTCGCTGCCCGAGCTGCCGACGCTCGCCGAGCAGGGCTACACCGGGCTCGATGCCGCGCCGTTCTACGGCGTCCTCGGGCCGGCCGGCATGGATCCGGCGGTCGTGCAGAGGCTCTCGTCGACGCTGCAGCAGGCGCTCGCGATGCCCGCCGTGCGCGAGAAGCTGCAGGAGCAGGGCTTCGACGTCGTCGCGAGCTCGCCGGAGGCCTACGCGAAGCTGATCCGCGACGAGATCGAGCGGTGGTCGAAGGTCGTGCGGGAGCAGGGGATTAGGGTTGAATAGAGGCGCCGCGAGGCCTGACGGCCGCGGCGCCTGGAAGAATCACGACGCTGATTGCCTGACGAGAATCTGAAGTAAGGAAAATCGCGGGCGGAGCCCGACGATTTCCTTCGGGTTGGAAGAAACGGGCGTCGTGCGGGACGGCTCGCTCCAGCCGGCCATCAAGGCCGCTGAACTCCGCGCGCGGCCAGTCGGATCCGGTAGAGCGAGGTCGACGCGGCGATGTAGAGCACGTCGCGGTCGGGTCCGCCGAACGTGAGGTTGCCGACCTTCTCGGGAACGCGGATGCGGCCGATCAGCGTGCCGTCGGGATGCAGGACCTGCACGCCGTCCTGCGCGCTGGTGTAGATCCAGCCCTGCGCGTCGAGCCGAAAGCCGTCCGGCACGCCAGGCGAGATCTCGGCGAACACGCGGCCGTTGGCCAGCCGGCATCCGTCGACGAGGTCGAACGCCCAGATGCAGTGGTTGCTGCCGTGCTCCGGCAGCGCGCCCGACGTGTCCGAGACGTAGAGCAGCGACTCGTCCGGCGAGAACGCCAGTCCGTTCGGATGCTCGGGCAGATCGGTGACCGGATCGAGCGCGTTGGTGCGCGGATCGTGCCGGAACACGTAGCAGTCGCCGATCTCCGACTCGCCGCCGTGCCCCTCCTCCGGGATGATCAGTCCGTACGGCGGGTCGGTGAACCAGATCGTCCCGTCGGACTTGACGACGATGTCGTTGGGCGCGTTGAAGCGTCGGCCCTGCCAGCGATCGACGACGGTGCGCTGCGCGCCGCCGTCGACGTTCGTGCGGAACACGGCGCGCAGCCCGTGCGAGCAATGCAGCAGCGAGCCGTCGAGGTCGCGCGCGTGGCCGTTCGTGAACTCGACGCGCTCGCGCCAGACGCGCATGCCGTCCTTCGCCGACCAGCGCAGCATCCGGTCGTTCGGGATGTCGCTCCACAGCACGCTGTCGTCCTCGGCGATCCAGACCGGCCCCTCGCTCCAGATCGCGCCGGTCGCGAGCCGCTCGAGCTCCGGGCCGTGCGCGACCGCGGGCGCGAACCGCGGGTCGAGGACGTCGATGTCGGCGGGAACGGGACCGATCGGCTTCTCTGCGTCCATGTCGTGGTCACGCCTTGATGAATTCCTGCTTCGCCCCCAGCCAGCGCGCGAGGTGC
>JAKLIE010000046.1 GCA_022709775.1 Pseudomonadota bacterium | reverse complement strand
TGTCGTCGAGGCTCACGCCGAACGACCGCGGCAGCGTCATCCTGCCGCCCAGCCGGTCGTAGAGGAACAGTCCCGCGCGGATCATCCACGCCGGCCTCAGGTGCGGCTCGTGCGGCAGCACGAACGAGAGGGGCTCGACGATGTGCGGTGCGATCCGCAGCACGACCTCGCGCTCGGCGAGCGACTCGCCGACGAGCCGGAACTCGTAGTGCTCGAGGTAGCGCAGGCCGCCGTGGATGAGCTTGGTGCTCCACGACGAGGTCGCGGACGCGAGGTCGTCCTTCTCGACCAGCAGCACCGACAGGCCGCGCCCGGCGGCGTCGCGCGCGATCCCGGCGCCGTTGATGCCGCCGCCGACGACGAGCAGGTCGAAGGTTTTCGCGTTCACGGGCACGGCGCGATTCTACCGGATGCGTTAGGATTTCCCTCTTCGGCGGCCCCGTGGCCGTCCCGCCGCAGGAACCGCGATGAACCTCGTTCCCGAAGTCGTTGCGCTCGACCCCGAGCTCCGCGGCTGGCGCCATCACCTGCACGCGCACCCCGAGACCGCCTTCGAGGAGAAGGCGACCGCCGCGTTCGTCGCCGAACGGCTGACGGAGATGGGCCTCGAGGTCCACACCGGGCTCGCCGGAACCGGCGTGGTCGGCGTGCTGCGGCACGGCACCTCGCGCGCGGCGATCGGCCTGCGGGCCGACCTCGACGCGCTGCACGTCCACGAGCGGAGCGGGGTGCCCCACGCGTCGCGCAGCGAGGGGCGCATGCACGCCTGCGGCCACGACGGCCACACGACGATGCTGCTGGGGGCGGCCAAGGCCCTCGCGCAGCGCAGACGCATCGACGGCACCGTCCACTTCGTCTTCCAGCCGGCCGAGGAGAACGAGGGCGGCGGCCGCGTGATGGTCGAGGAAGGGATGTTCGACCGCTTCCCGATGAGCGCGGTCTACGGCATGCACAACTGGCCCTCGGCGCCGGTCGGCACGATGGCGATGCGCGCCGGGCCGCTGATGGGCGCGTTCGACGTCTTCGAGATCGTCGCGACCGGCAAGGGCGCGCACGCCGCGATGCCCTACCAAGGGAAGGATCCCATGCTCTTCGCGTCCCACGCGATCGGCGCGCTGCAGACGATCGTGTCGCGCAACCTCCATCCGCTCGACGCCGGCGTCGTCAGCGTCACGCAGGTGCACGCGGGCGACACCTGGAACGTGATTCCCGACCAGGTCGTGCTGCGCGGCACCGTGCGCTCGTTCAAGCGCGACGTGCAGGACACCATCGAGCGACGGATGCGCGTCATCGTCGACGGCATCGCGGCGACGTTCGAGATGACCGCGACGCTGCGCTACGAGCGCCGCTACCCGGCCACCGTGAACACCGACGCCGAAACCGGGCACGCGATCGCGGCCGCCACCGCCGTCGTCGGGCGCGATCGCGTCGACACCGACCCGATGCCCTCGATGGGCAGCGAGGACTTCGCGTTCATGCTGCAGGCGAAGCCCGGCTGCTACGTGTGGCTCGGCACCGGGACGGGGCCGGACACGCCGTCGCTGCACAACCCGCGCTACGACTTCAACGACGACGCGATCGCGATCGGCACGAGCTACTGGGTGACGCTGGCCGAGCAGCAGCTGCCGGGCGCGCGCTAGCCGATCCGTCGCCGCACCACGAGAGATCAGCGATGACCGCACCGATCGGACCCCGCGACCTGCCGCGCATCGTCGTCGGCGTGCTGTTCATCCTGCTGCTCGGCTTCGGCAGCCTGTTCGTGCTGAAGCCGTTCCTGCCGGCGCTCATCTGGGCGACGATGATCGTGGTGGCCACCTGGCCGCTGCTGAGGAGCGTGCAACGGGCAGCCGGAGGCCGGCGCTGGGTCGCCGTGCTCGTGATGATGGTCGCGCTGCTCGTGATCCTGATCGCGCCGCTCGCCGCCGCGTTCTGGACGCTCGCGGGCCAGGCGGAGAATCTCGTCGCGCTGAAGGACGTCCAACTCTCGATTCCCGCCCCGCCTGCCTGGGTCGCCTCGATCCCGATGGCCGGCGAGGCGATCGCCCGGGAATGGAACGCGATCGTCGCGGCCGGGCCGGGGGCGCTTGCGGCCCGCGTCGCTCCGTACATGGCCGAGATCGGCAGGTGGCTGGCGGCGCAGCTCGGCGGGCTCGGCGGGATCCTGCTGCTGCTCGGCCTCACGGTCATCCTTTGCGCGGTGCTCTACTCGACCGGCGAGATCGCCGCGCGGGGCGTGCGCGCGTTCTTCCGGCGGCTCGACGGCGAGCGCGGCGACCAGGTCGTGGTGCTCGCCGGCGCGTCGATCCGCGCGGTCGCGCTCGGCATCGTCGTTACCGCGATCGTGCAGACCGTGCTGGGCGCGCTCGGTCTCCTGGTCTCAGGCGTGCCCTATGTCGCCGTGCTGGCCGCGCTGATGTTCATCTGCTGCATCGTGCAGATCGGGCCGACCGTCGTGCTGCTGGGCGGGATCGCGTGGCTCTGGTACACGGGCGACCACGGCTGGATGATCGCGCTCGGCGTGTGGTCGCTCTTCGTCGGCACGCTCGACAACTTCCTGCGGCCTGCGCTGATCAAGCGCGGCGCCGACCTGCCGTTCCTGCTCATCCTCGCGGGCGTGCTGGGGGGGCTGCTCACGCTCGGCATCGTGGGCCTGTTCGTCGGCCCGGTCGTGCTCGCCATCACCTACAACCTGCTCCAGGCGTGGGTCGAGGAAGGCGAGCCGCCCCGCCGCGCCTGAGTTTGTTTGGGGTCAGAGCCGTAATAATTCGGCGACCCGCTGGTAGACAACGTTCGGGGCGCCTTTCGCCGAATTATTACGGCTCTGACCCCAAACCACGCTTCCGCGCGATGACCTGCACCACGAAACCATCGCCGCGGTGCTGGCGACCTTCGTCGACCGCGCGCACGCCCTCGAACGCGTGCTCGATCGCGCAGCCCTCGAAGTCGGACACGACGTCGTCGCGCGAGTGCAGCAGTTCCGGCTCGCCGGCAGGGCCGCCGGTCCTGTACCTCACCTGCTCCGGGCCGTAGGCCTCGTAGACGAACACGCCGCCCGGCTTCAACCCGGCGAGCGCGCGCCGGTGCGCGGCCCGTCGCACCTTCGGCGGCAGGTGGAGGAAGATGGAGACGACCGCGTCCCAGCGGTCGGTGCCGAAATCGAAGCTCGCGACGTCGGCCAGGCGCGTCTCGATCCGCACGCCCGAGCGCTCGGCGAGCTTGCGCGCCTTGGCGAGCCCTTCCGCCGCGACGTCGATCGCCGTGACCCGGCAGCCCTGCCGCGCGAGCCACACGCTGTTGCGTCCCTCGCCGTCGGCGATGCAGAGAACGTTGCCGCTCCTCGGGATGGCGGGCAGCGACTGCGCGAGGAAATCGTTCGGCTCGGTGCCGTAGACGTACTCGTCGATCGCGTAGCGCGCGTTCCAGAACGCCTGAAGCTTCGCGAGCGGGTCGTTCCCTGCGGGCGCACTCATCGCTCGCTCCGCGGCGTCTCGTCGCCGGCCTCGTCGAGAATCGCCTGCGCGCGCAGCATGACCGGCCTGTCGACCATCTTGCCGTCGACCGCCACGGCCGCGCCGCCCGCGCCGGCGGCGGCGTCCAGCACGCGGCGCGCCCAGTCGCGCTCCGCGTCGCTGGGCAGGAACGCGCGATTGACGACGTCGACCTGTTTCGGATGGATGCACAGCTTCGCGCCGAAGCCGAGCCTCCGCGCGCGCTCGGCGTCCGCGCGCAGCGCCGCGGCATCGTCGATGGCGGTGCTGACGCCGTCGACCGGCGCCCGGATGCCGGCCAGCCGGGAGACCAGCACGAGCTGCGACCGGAAATAGAGGAGCTCGTCGCCCTCGCCGTCGATCCCGAGGTCGACCTGGAAATCGATCGAGCCGAACACCAGCCGCTCGACGCCCGGGGCGCCGGCGAGCGTGCGCATCGCGTCGAAGCCCGCCGCCGTCTCGACCAGCGGATAGAGGCGCTTGCCCGCGGCGATGGCCGACGCATGCGCGAGATCGGCTCGCCGCTCGGCCTTCGGCACCACGACGCCGGCGACCGCGGCGTGCCCGCACAGCGCGAGATCCTCCGCGAACCACGCGGTCTCCGCCGCGTTCACGCGCACGAGGACCGGCGCCGGCGTGCGCGCCAGCCACGACGCGAGCGCATCGCGCGCGGCGGCCTTGGCAGCGGGCGCCACCGCGTCCTCGAGATCGACGATCACCGCGCCTGCGCCCGTGGCGAGCGCCTTCGCGTAGCGTTCGGGACGGTCGGCGGGAACGAACAGGTACGAGCGCTGGGCCATGAGACCTGACTCTACCCGGACCCGGGTCACGCGAGGAAGCGCGGGACGCGCGGCGTCGAGGCCAGCGCGCGAATGACGGCGATCGCACGGCGCGCCTCGGCCTCGCTCGCGCCGTCGCGGTAGCGCGCGAGCCGCACCGCCTTCTCCTCGAGCTCGGCGGGCGAGAGCGTGTTGCCCGGATCGCCCTTCGGCTCGTCGACGCGACCGTCGAGCCGCCTGCCGTCGACCGTCTCGACCGTGACCTTGCCGATCCAGCGCGCCGGATACGCGCGATCCACCTCGTCGTCGAGCTCCATCGCGACGCGGTCGCGGAACGCCGTGACCGCCGGATCCCGGTAGTGCGCGTCGAACTCGGCGAGGCCCGCGCGTCCGTCGACCGCGATCAGGCCCAGCACCGTGCCCATCGAGAACTTCGACTGGTGCACGGTCGTCGGGTCGACGACCGGGCCCAGCACGTCGATCGCGCCCTGGTGCACCCGCGCGACGACGCGCTTCACGTCGCCGGCGGAGAGCGCGTTCGCGCGCATCACCTGCTGGAGCGCGTCCGCCGCGGGATGCGTGTGGCGGCACGACGCGTGGTACTTGAACGACGTCTCGGCGAGCGCCCAGCGCGTGCCCAGGCCGTCGACGAGACGCGACGGGTCCGCGTCGGTCGACATGCCCGCGGCCATGCCCTGCCTGCCCTCGAGGATGCGCCGCGCGCCGGTGAAGCCTTCGCGCGCGAGATACGCGGCCGCCAGCCCCGCCCCGGCCGCGTGCGCCGTGTGCAGCTGCTTCGAATCCGCGCCGTCGCGCAGGAACTCCCACAACCCCGCCGACTGCGTCCCCGCCGATCCGAGGGCATTCAGCATCCGTTCCGGCGTGAGGTGCAGCAATCGCCCGACCGCGGCCGCGGCCGCGAGCGTGCCCGCGGTGCCGGTCGTGTGGAACGTGCGGTAGTGCGACCGGCCGAGGAATTCGCCGACGCGGATGCCGACCTCGTAGCCGGCGACCACCGCCGCCAGCAGGTCGGCCCCGCTCGCCCCTTCCGCCTGCGCCACGGCGAGCGCCGGCGGGAACACGACGGACGCCGGGTGGAAGACGGAGCCGTTGTGCACGTCGTCCTGCTCGGCGAAGTGCGAGGCCGCCGCGTTCGCGAACGCCGCCATGTACGGGCTCGTGCGACGACGGTGGATCAGGATCTCCGAGGCGCCGTCCGCGGGGCCCATCGCCTCCGCGAACGCCGTGAGCGTCTCGACCGGGCGCGCCCCTTTGCCCGCGAGCGCGGAGCCGAACCAGTCGATCATCAGCTCCTCGGCGCGGCGCAGCACGGGCGCGGGGACGTCCGGCAGCTCGAGCGTCGCCGCGAACGCGGCAAGTCGCTCTTCCGCGGTCGCCGCGGCGGCGTCGGACCCGATCGGCAGTCTTGCGTTCATATCGCCTTCTCCTCCTCGAGCCGCGCGATCGCGGCCGCGTCGTAGCCCAGCTCGGCGAGCAGCGCCTTCGTGTGCTGGCCGAGCGCGGGCACCGCTTCCATCCGCGCGTGCGCCGCATCGGGCATGCCCGGCGGCAGCAGCGCGGGCACCGGCCCGGCCGGCGTCGGCACGTCGACCCAGCGCCTGCGCGCCTGGAGCTGCGGATGCTGCCAGACGTCCGCCATCGTGTTGACGCGCGCGTTCGCGATCTGCGCGCCGTCGAGGCGCTTCACGACCTCCTCGGCGGTGAGGCTCGCGAACGCGGCGACGATCAGGCGCTTCAGCTCCTCGCGGGCGGCCGTGCGGCGCGCGTTGGAGTCGAACCGCGGATCGGTCGCGAGTCCCGGCTGCATCAGCACCTTCGCGCAGAAAACCTGCCACTCGCGCTCGTTCTGCAGGCCCAGCATCACGGTCCTGGAGTCGCCGGTGGGGAACGGTCCGTACGGGTAGATCGTCGCGTGCGCCGCGCCCGCTCGCGGCGGCGGCTCCGCGCCGTCGAACGCGTAGTAGAGCGGGTAGCCCATCCACTCGACCATGCTCTCGAGCATCGACACGTCGATGCCCTTGCCCCTGCCCGTACGCCCGCGCTCGATCAGCGCAGCGAGGATGTTCGAGTACGCGTACATGCCCGCGGCGATGTCGGCGATCGAGCACCCGGCCTTCGCCGGCTCGTCGGGCGAGCCGGTGATCGACACGAAGCCCGATTCGCTCTGGATCAGCAGATCGTAGGCCTTCTTGTCGCGGTAGGGGCCGTCCGCGCCGTAGCCCGAGATGTCGCAGACGACGAGCCGCGGGTAGCGGCCCGCCAGCGCCTCGTACGAGAGCCCAAGCCGCGCGGCCGCGCCCGGCGCGAGGTTCTGCACGAGCACGTCGGCCTTCGCCAGCAGCCGGTCGAGGATCGCCGGCGCCTCGGCGTGCTTGACGTCCAGCGTCATGCTCTCCTTGCTGCGGTTCGACCAGACGAAGTGCGACGCGAGGCCGCGCACGCGCCCGTCGTACGCGCGCGCGAAGTCGCCCACGCCCGGGCGCTCGACCTTGATGACCCGCGCGCCGAGATCGGCGAGCTGGCGCGTGCAGAACGGCGCCGCGATCGCGTGCTCGAGCGTGACGACGGTGATGCCTTCCAGGGGACGCATGGCGGCCGGCCTCAGAACGAGCGCGGCAGCCCGAGCGTGTGCTCGGCCACGTGCGACAGGATCAGGTTGGTCGAGATCGGCGCGACCTGGTAGAGGCGCGTCTCGCGGAACTTGCGCTCGACGTCGTACTCGTTCGCGAAGCCGAAGCCGCCGTGGAACTGCAGGCATGCATTCGCCGCCTCCCAGGACGCCTTCGCCGCGAGGTACTTCGCCATGTTCGCCTCGGCGCCGCAGGGCTCGTGCGCGTCGAACAGCGCGCAGGCCTTCCAGCGCATCAGGTTCGCCGCTTCGACCTCGATGAACGCCTCGGCGATCGGGAACTGCACGCCCTGGTTCTGGCCGATCGGGCGGCCGAACACGACCCGCTCGTTCACGTACTTCGTCACGCGGTCGATGAACCAGTAGCCGTCGCCGATGCACTCGGCCGCGATCAGCGTCCGTTCGGCGTTGAGCCCGTCGAGGATGTACTTGAAGCCCCGGCCCTCCTCGCCGATCAGGTTCTCCGCCGGGATCTCGAGGTCCTCGAAGAAGAGCTCGTTGGTCTCGTGGTTGACCATGTTCGGGATCGGCCGGACCGTAAGCCCGTTACCGATCGCGTGGTGCAGGTCGACGATGAAGATCGACATGCCCTCCGACTTCTTCTTCACCTCGGCGAGCGGCGTCGTCCGCGCGAGCAGGATCATCAGGTCCGAGTGCTGCACGCGCGAGATCCAGACCTTCTGGCCGTTGACCACGTACCGGTCGCCCTTCCTCACGGCGGTGGTCTTGATCTTCGTCGTGTCGGTGCCCGTCGAGGGCTCGGTGACGCCCATCGACTGCAGGCGCAGTTCGCCGGTCGCGATCTTCGGCAGGTAGGCGCGCTTCTGCGCCTCCGAGCCGTGGCGCAGCAGCGTGCCCATGTTGTACATCTGCCCGTGGCAGGCGCCCGAGTTGCCGCCCGCCCGGTTGATCTCCTCCATGATCACCGTCGCCTCGGTGAGCCCGAGCCCCGAGCCGCCGTACTCCTGCGGGATCATCGCCGCGAGCCAGCCGGCCTTCGTGAGCGCGTCGACGAACTCCTCCGGATAGCCGCGCTTCTCGTCGACCTTGCGGTGATACTCGTCGGGAAACGCCGCGCAGAGAGCGCGCACGGCGTCGCGGATGTCCTGGTGCTCGTCGGCGGTGTGCTTGATCATGGTGTCTTCCTGCAGGGGTTCAGGCGAGTTCGGCGGAGGCTTCCATCGCGAGCGCGCCCTCGTGGTCGCGCGCCCACAGCGCGTGGCGGCTTGTGCCGTCCGGTCGTCCGCAGACGTGGAAGCGGTGAATGTCGAAGATCGGGCGCACGGCCTTGAACTGGAAGCGTCGCACGCGCGCGTCGGGAAGCTGCCGGCGCAGCAGGTCGACGAGCAGCGTCGCGATCAGCGGCCCGTGCACGATCAGTCCCGGATAGCCCTCGACGCCGGTCACGTAGCTGCGGTCGTAGTGGATGCGATGGCCGTTGAACGTTAGCGCCGAGTAGCGGAACAGCAGCACCGGGTCGGGAGCGATCTCGCGCGAATACTCGTCGCCCGCGGGGGCGGGCTGCGGCGCCGGAGGGGGCGCATTCGCCGACGCCGGCGGAGGATTGTCGCGGTAGACGATGTCGTGCTCCTCGGTCAGCGCGACGCCGCGCGCATCGGCGATCTCGTGGCGCACGCAGACGAACACGAGCTTGCCGCTGCGTCCTTCCTTGACGCTGACGTCGGCGATGCGCGATACGCGCGTGATCTCGTCGCCGACGAGGAGCGGACGTTCGAACGTGAGCCGCCCGCCTGCCCACATGCGGCGCGGCTGCGGGACCGGCGGCAGGAATCCGCCGCGCTTCGGGTGGCCGTCGGGGCCGATCCCGCTCTGACGGGCGACGGGCAGGAAGTAGAGCCAGTGCCAGAGCGGCGGCACCTCGGAGCCCGGCACCGGCTCGGGATCGTCGCGATCGAGCGTCGCGGACAGCATCGCGAGGGGAGCGGGCGTCGCGAGGTCGGACCGGCGCTCGGTCCGGCCGATCCAGTCGCGCCAGGGATTCGATTCGGAGGGCATGGCGGCATTGCTGCGGGCGTGGGGGAAGACCCGAAGCTTCACCCCAAACCGTGC
>JAKLIE010000459.1 GCA_022709775.1 Pseudomonadota bacterium | reverse complement strand
GGCCGAAAGGAGCTGCCGCTGAGCGTCGAGCACCTCGAGGAACGACGTGCGCCCGGCGTCGTAGCGCAGGTTCGCGACCTCGAGCGCCGAGGCGAGCTGGTCGCGGCGCGCCGACTCGGCGGCCAGGATCTCGCGCGCGGTGCGGTGGACCACGAGCGCGTCGTGGACCTCGCGGAACGCCGCCTGCACGGTCTGCCGGTAGCCGACGAGCGCCTGATCGCGGATCGCCTCGGACGACTGGACGTTCGCCTCGATGCCCTTGAGCCCGATGAGCGGCTGCAGCAGCGCCGCGCCGAAACGCCAGATCGACGCGGGCGACGTGAACAGGTCGGCGAGCGCCGCCGATTCCGAGCCGTAGGCCGCGGTGAGGGAGATCGACGGGTAGTAGGCGGCGCGCGCCTGCTGGATGCGCAGCTCGGAGGCCGCGAGCAGCGCTTCGGCGCGCCGGATGTCGGGCCGCCGCTCCATCAGACCGGACGGCAGGTCCGCGGGGAGCTCGGGGACCGAGAGGATCGGGCGCGACGGGTCCGATCGCGCGACGATCGGCGCGTAGACCTCGCGCGGCGGGCGGCCCGCGAGCGTCGCCAGCGCGCCCTCGAGCAGCCCGATGCCCTGGCGTGCGCGCGCGATGTTCGCGACGACGGAGGAGCGCTCGGCCTCCGCCGTCTTCAGGTCGTAATCGCCGACGATCCCCGCGTCGTAGCGGTCGCGCTGGAGCCGGACGGTCTCCTCCCGCGTCTTCAGCGTGTCCTCGAGCAGCCGGAGCTCCGCGTCCGCCGCGCGGAGGCGGAAGTACGCCGTCGCGACGTCGGCTGCGACGGCCGCGCGCACGGACTCGCGGAAGTAGCGGGACGCGGCGAGCTCGTTGCGCGCGGCGAGCGTCCCGCTGCGGTACTTGCCCCACAGGTCGAGTTCGTAGCCCAGCTCGACGCCGACGGAGGTGTTGTTGCTGATGAGCGGCGTGCCCGCCGGCAGCGGCGTCGACCCGACGCCGCTGATGCGCGAGCGCGATGCTCCGACGACGAGGTTTCCGTACGGATACAGGTACGACTGCGCCAGCAGCACCTGCGCGCGGGCGATCTCGATGCGGGCGAACGCCGAGGCGACGTCGAGGTTGCCGGCGAGCGCCTCGTCGACGAGCACGACGAGCGCCGCATCGTCGAAGGCGAGCCACCAGCGCTCGAGCAGCTCGAGCTGCGCGGCGGTCGGCGCCGGCGACGCCGGGAGGTCGACCGCGGGCGGCTTCGGTTGCGTCACCGCACAGCCCGCGAGGGCGGCGGCGAGCGCCAGCGCCGCGGTGGCGCGCAGGGCGGGTAGGAGCCTAGTCATGGTCGCCTCGCGGTTTCGTCGGCACCGGCGGATGGCCGGGCGTCTGCGTCGGCGGCCGCGCGTGGACGGCGCGCGCGTGCTCGATCTCGCGCAGGAGTTCGTCGTGCGAGCGCCGCTCGGAGAGCCGGCGGTCGAAGATCACCCTGAAGAACAGCGGCACGAAGAAGATCGCGAGGAACGTCGCGGCGATCATGCCGCCCATCACCCCCGTGCCGACCGACTGGCGCGCGCCCGCGCCCGCGCCGGTCGAGATCGCGAGCGGCAGCACCCCCAGGATGAACGCGAGCGAGGTCATCAGGATGGGACGGAAGCGCAGCCGCGCGGCCTCGATCGCCGCCGCCGACGCGGACATCCCTTCCTCGTGCTTCAGCACCGCGTACTCGACGATCAGGATCGCGTTCTTCGCCGCGAGGCCCAGCAACGTCACCAGCCCGATCTGGAAGTACACGTCGTTGGTCATGCCGCGCAGCCACACGGCCGCCAGCGCGCCGAAGGTTCCGAACGGCAGCGCGAGCAGCACCGACAGCGGGAGCGACCAGCGCTCGTACTGCGCCGACAGGATCAGGAACACCATGATCACCGCGAGCACGAGCGCGAACGTCGACGCGCCCCCCGATCGCTTCTCCTGGTAGCTCGTGCCGCCCCAGTCGAAGCTGAACTCGGGCGGCAGCACCTCGGCGGCGATCTGCTCGACGCGGGCGATCGCCTGGCCCGACGAGATGCCCGGCGCCGCCTGCCCGATGATCTTGACCGCCGGCAGGTTGTTGAAGCGGTCGAGCGAATCCGGACCCGACGTGAACTTCACCTCGGCGAGCGACGCGATCGGGATCATCGACCCGTCGCGGGCGCGCACGTAGACGCCCCCGATGTCGTCCGGCCGCCTGCGGAACTGCGGGTCGGCGCTCATCAGCACCTGCCAGGTGCGGCCGTACTTGTTGAAGTCGTTGACGTAGTAGGTGCCGAGCGTGGCGGCCAGCGTGTCGAACAGGCTGTCGATCGGCACGCCGAGCGTCTTGGCCTTCTCGCGGTC
>JAKLIE010000458.1 GCA_022709775.1 Pseudomonadota bacterium | reverse complement strand
GACGATGCCGAAGACGTCCTTCACCCCTTGCGAGACGAGCGTCTCGACGAACGCCTCCGACGGCGTCATCCTGTGGCGCCCGGTGACGGGAGTCGGCTGCGGGGTAGGCATATCGGCGGGCTTGTTCATGGCGGGCTCCTCCCGGGGGTCGCGCGGATGGCGATGAGCGCGAAGTGTTCCATAACGGGGGGCTCCAGGCAACTATTTCAATCGAAATATGGCTTGTTCAGTTCCATATTTCGATATAGATTTCGCCGATGGCTGCCAAGCGAGATCGCGTTCCTCCCTTGCTCCGCGCATTCGGTCTCCTCGAGCGCGTCGCGGGCGCCGACGGGCCGGTCGCCCTCCAGGAGCTCGCTGCCGACGCCGGTCTGCCCAAGCCCACGGTCTACCGGATGCTCGCGATGCTCGAATCGGCCGGACTCGTGACGCGCGAGCCCGACGGACGACGCATCGCTGCGGGCCCCCGCCTGATGCGCTTCGCGCTCGACGTGCAGCTCTCCGCTGCCGTGCGCGCACCGCGCCACGCGATCCTCAAGCGCCTCGCGGACGAGCTCGGCGAGACGGTCAACCTCACGATGCTCGACGGCAGCGAGGTCGTCTACCTCGACCGCGTCGAGACCGAGTGGCCGCTGCGCATGACGCTGCAGCCGGGCTCGCACGTTCCGCTGCACTGCACGGCGAGCGGGAAGCTGCTGCTCGCGCTGCTGCCGGCCGCGCGACGCAGGCGCATCGTCGCGGAACTGCCGCTGCCCCGCTACACCGAGCATACGATCACCGACGCCAGGACGCTCGACGCCGAGCTCGCGTCGATCCGCCGTGAAGGCCGCGCGACCGACAACGAGGAGTACCTCGCGGGGCTCGTGTGCGTCGCGGTGCCGGTGTCCGCGCATGACGGCCGCACCGTCGCGTGCGTCGCCGTGCACGCGCCCGTCGCCCGCATGACGCTCGACCGGGCGCTCGAGCACGTGCCCGCACTGCAGCGGGCGGCCGACGCGCTGGGCGCGACGTTCGGGCCGCAGGCGAAGCTCGACTAGTCGCCCTTCGCCCTTCGTCCTTCGTACTTCGTCCGTAGCCCTTCGCTCCGCACGCGAGCCGGGGCCTGCAGGCGCCAACGGGCCGCGTCGCGCCCGCAGACCCTAGTTCAGCCAGTCGAAGAACGCCTGGATCGCGACCGCATTCGCGGTGTCGGTGAACAGGCTCGCCGCGAGCGTGATGATCAGGAACGCGCGCGGCGCGGGACCCAGCGTCTCGGCGAGGCGTCGCATCGTTCCCAGCCCCACCGGCATCGCTCCCATCGCGAAACCGATGAAGCCGCCCGACGCGATCGCCGCATCGCGGTCGCGCCCCAGCATCGGGAACAGCACGAACGCCGCCAACGCGACGATCAGCGCCACCTGCGCGACGATCACGGCGGCGAGCAGGCCGGCGAACGGGATCAGCTCCCACAGCTTGAGCGAGAGCATGCTCATCGCGAGGAACAGTCGCAGCGCGATCGTGCTCACCAGCTCGGCGAGCGCGTGGTCGACCGGTCGGCGCACGACGTCCGCGAGGTTGGTGATCAGGATGCCGCCGAACATCGCCGTGAGGAACGCCGGCAGGTTCAGGCCGGCGCCGCGCGACAGGTGCTGGAAGACCTCCCCGATCGCGAGCGACGCGGCGATCAGCAGCAATGCCCTGAGCCACCGGTCGGACGAGAGCACGTCGCCGAGCGATCGGCCCTCGTCCGGCGCGGTCGCCGCCGCGGACGCGAGGACGTCCGTCGCCGGCGACGATTTCGCGCGACGGACGAGAAGCGTCGCCACCGGGCCGCTCACGATGCCGCCGGCGACGAGTCCGATCGTCGCGGCGGCGATGCCCAGTTCGAACGCCGCGGGCAGCGCCGACGCTTCCGCGGCCTGCGCCCATGCGGCCGCCGTCCCGTGCCCGCCGAGGAACGGGATGCTGCCGAGGAACAGCCCGAGCGCGGCCGGCTGCTGGAACGCGCGCGCGAGCGCGATGCCGACCGCGTTCTGCACGACGATCGTGAGCGCGATCACGACGCACAGCAGCGCCACCTGCACGCCTCCCTGCTTCAGTCCGGCGAACTTCGCGGACAGGCCGAGGCCGGAGAAGAACACGAGCAGCAGCAGCGAGCGCATCGCGCCCGGCCAGGCGAGCTCGATGCCCGGCCAGGCCCGCGCGATCCAGGCCAGCGCGGCGAACAGGAGTCCCCCGGTCACCGCCGGCGGAATCCCCGACGTGCGCAGCGCGGCGACGCGGCCGTTGACCGCCGTGCCGACCAGGATGGCGACGATCGCGAGCACGAACAGCGCGAGCTCCGTCACCGCGACCGTCGTTGCAGCCATCGTCCGCCCCTC
>JAKLIE010000457.1 GCA_022709775.1 Pseudomonadota bacterium | reverse complement strand
GGTCGAGCGCGCCTTCGACTTCTCCGAGTCCGCCCACCGCGGCCAGTTCCGCAAGTCGGGCGAGCCGTACATCACGCACCCGCTGGCGGTCGCCAGCATCCTGTCGCAGTGGCGGATCGACGCGCAGGGGCTCGCCGCCGCGTTGCTGCACGACGTGATGGAGGACACCTCCGTCACGAAGTCGGAGCTCGAGACGACGTTCGGCAAGCCCGTCGCCGACATGGTCGACGGAGTCTCGAAGCTCGACCAGATCGCCTTCGACACGCGCGAGGAGGCGCAGGCCGAAAGCTTCCGCAAGATGCTGCTCGCGATGGCGCGCGACGTGCGCGTCATCCTGATCAAGCTCGCGGACCGGCTGCACAACATGCGCACGCTCGACGCGATGGCGCCCGTGCACCGCAAGCGGATCGCGCGCGAGACGATCGACATCTACGCGCCGATCGCCAACCGCCTGGGCCTCAACGCGCTCTACCTCGAGCTGCAGGACCTCTCGTTCAAGCAGCTCTACCCGATGCGCTACCGCATCCTCGCCGCAGCGATCAAGGCGGCGCGCGGGAACCGGCGCGAGGTGATGAACCGGCTGATCGAATCGATCCGGCAGGGGCTCGCGAACGCGGGCATCGAGGCGACGGTCACCGGACGCGAGAAGACGATCTACTCGGTCTACAGGAAGATGCGCGAGAAACGCTACACCTTCTCGCAGGTGTTCGACATCTACGGCGTTCGCGTCCTCGTCGCCGACAAGGCCCGCTGCTACGAGGCGATGGGCGTCCTGCACGAGCTCAACAAGCCGATCCCGGGCAAGTTCAAGGACTATGTCGCGATCCCCAAGGCGAACGGCTACCAGTCGCTGCACACGACGCTGTTCGGGCCCTTCGGCACGCCCCTCGAGGCGCAGATCCGCACGCACGACATGCACCGCGTCGCCGAGGCGGGCGTTGCCGCGCACTGGCTCTACAAGTCCGGCGGCGCGATCGACCTCGAGGAAGCGCAGCGCGAGACGCACAAGTGGCTGCAGAGCCTGCTCGAGATCCAGAGCGAGTCGCGCGACAGCAAGGAATTCCTCGAACACGTCAAGGGCGACCTCTTCCCCGAGGAGATCTACGTCTTCACGCCGAAGGGCAGGATCATGGCGCTGCCGCGCGGCGCGACGGCGGTCGACTTCGCCTACGGCGTGCACACCGACATCGGTCATCACTGCGTCGCCGCGCGCATCAACTACGAGCTCCTGCCGCTGCGGACCGAGCTCAAGAACGGCGACCACGTCGAGATCCTGACCGCGCCGACCGCGCGTCCCAACCCGTCGTGGCTCGCGTTCGTCGCGACCGGCAAGGCGCGCTCGCGCATCCGGCACTTCCTGAAGGGCCTGCAGCAGAAGGAGTCGGCCGCGCTCGGAGAGCGGCTCCTCGCGCAGGCGCTCGCGACGCTCAAGGTCGATCCCGAGTCGATCAGCTGGGATCGATGGGAGGCGATGGCGAAGGAATACGGCGCGAAGAGCCAGCTCGAGGTCCTCGCCGACATCGGGCTCGGCAGGCGGTTGTCGTTCGTCGTCGCGCAGGCGCTCACGCGCGGCGGCACGAGGGGCGAGGCCGAAGCGGCGGCGCCCGCGCCCTCGAAGGGCGGCGCGCTCACGCTGCGCGGCGTCGAAGGCCTCGCGATCATGTACGCGAAGTGCTGCCGCCCGATTCCCGGCGACGCGATCGTCGGCCAGTTCCGCAAGGGCCAGGGGCTCAACGTGCACGTGCGCGACTGCGCGTCGCTCAGGCGCCAGCGCGTCGACCAGGGCGAGCTCGTCGACGTCGAGTGGTCGCCCGACGTGCAGGGCGTGTTCGACGCGGGCGTGCGCCTCGTCGTGTCCGATCGTCGCGGACTGCTGGCCGACATCGCGACCGCGATCGCCGACGCCGACGCGAACATCGACGCGGTGTCGATGGAGCGGCCCGACGGCGGCAACGTCCTCGCGATGTTCTTCGGCGTGCAGGTGCGCGGCCGCCGCCACCTCGCGCAGGTGATGCGCGCGATGCGCCGCGTGCCCGACGTCAAGCGCCTGGGCCGCGCGCGGACCTGACGTGCGTCGGCCTTCGGCCGGACGCCTATCCCGCGGCCTGCGTCCGGCCCAGCGCCTGCTGCTCGACCCACGGATAGGTCTTCGCCATCCCGTCCCGCAGCGTCGCCGAAGGCCGCCACCCCAGCACCCTCCGGATCAGTCGATTGTCGGAATTGCGCCCCGCGACTCCCAACGGACCGGGGACGTGACGAAGCCGCACGCGCTTGCCCGCGACCTGCATGATGATCTGCGCCAGCTGGTTGATCGACACCATCTCGTCCGACCCGATGTTGACCGGCTCCCGGTAGTCGGACCGCATCAACCGGA
>JAKLIE010000456.1 GCA_022709775.1 Pseudomonadota bacterium | reverse complement strand
TCGTCGCGGCAGATCGTTGCTGCCGAGGATCCTGCCGCGCGCCGCGCGCGAATCGCGGCGCTCGACTGGGATGCGTTCGAGGCCGACGTCGCGGCGTGCACCGCGTGCGGGCTGTGCCGCTCGCGCAACAGGGCCGTGCCCGGCGTCGGCGACCGCCGCGCCGAATGGCTGTTCGTCGGCGAGGGGCCCGGCGCGGAAGAGGACGCGAAGGGCGAGCCGTTCGTCGGGCAGGCCGGCAAGCTCCTCGACAGCATGCTCGCCGCGCTCGGCATGCGGCGCGACGCGAACGTCTACATCGCCAACGTCGTGAAGTGCCGGCCGCCGAACAACCGAACGCCGGAGCCCGCCGAGGCGGAGGCCTGCCGGCCCTACCTCGAGCGGCAGATCGCGCTGATCCGGCCGACGCTCATCGTCGCGCTCGGCAAGAGCGCGGCGTCGCTGCTCCTCGGGACCGACGCGACGATCGCCAGCCTGCGCGGGCGGCGGCACCGCTTTGGCGAGACGCCGCTCGTCGTCACCTACCACCCGGCCTACCTGCTGCGCAACCTTCCGGACAAGGCGAAGGCCTGGGAGGACCTTGTGTTCGCGCGCCGCATGGCGTCGTCCGTCGCACCCGCCAACCCGCCCGTCGCATGACCCCCTTGCGCGGCGTGGCCCCCGACCGCATAGTGGGAAACGCGCGCGAACTGCGCGCGCCCGTTCCCGTGATGGAGGCCCCATGTTGAGGAAGTTCGCCACGCTGCTGGCGGTCGTCGCCACCCTCTCGCTCGCCGGCTGCGGCTACAACACGCTCCAGTCGCAGGACGAGCAGATCAAGGCCGCCTGGTCGGAGGTCGTGAACCAGTACCAGCGTCGCGCCGATCTCGTGCCCAATCTCGTGAACACCGTGAAGGGCTACGCCGCGCAGGAGCGCGAGGTGCTCGAGGCGGTGGTCAGCGCGCGGTCGAACGTCGCCGGCATCAAGGCGACGCCCGAACTCATCAACGACCCGGCCGCGTTCCAGAAATTCCAGCAGGCCCAGGGACAGCTCTCGGGCGCTCTGTCGCGGCTGCTGCTCGTCGTCGAGAACTATCCGAACCTCAAGTCGGACGCGCTGTTCCGCGACCTGCAGGCGCAGCTCGAAGGCACCGAGAACCGGATCACCGTCGCGCGCAACCGCTACATCAAGAGCGTGCAGGAGTACAACACGACGGTGCGCCAGTTCCCGACCAACCTGACGGCGATGCTGTTCAAGATGGACGTGAAGCCCAACTTCACCGTCGAGAACGAGGCCGCGATCGCGAAGCCGCCGGCGGTGGACTTCGGCAAGACGCCCGCGCCCGCCGCCCCCGCGCCCGGCAAGACGTCGGCACTGCCGGACGACACGAAGTCCGCGGCGGTCGCCGATCCGGCCGGCGACCTGCTGAAGAAGGGCTACTGATCGGACCGCGTGCGCCGAGGCGGGCCGACGGTCCGCCTCCTCGCGCTCGTCCACGCTTCGCGTAGCGCCCGTCGCGCATGCGCCATTCCCCCGCACCCGCGTTCGCAGCGGTCGCGCTCGCCGCGCTCTGCGCGCTCCCGGCGCTCGCCCAGCCGGCGGCGTGGGAGGGCGGCTCGGACGCGCTGAAACCGGTTCCGCAGCTCGCCGCGCGCGTCACCGACCTCACCGCGACGCTGTCGGATGCGGAGCGGTCCGCGCTCGAGGCGAAGCTGGCGGCCTTCGAGGAGAAGACCGGCGCCCAGATGGCGGTGCTGATCGTGCCGACGACGCAGCCGGAGCCGGTCGAGACCTACGCGATCCGCGTGGCCGACGCGTGGAAGGTGGGGCGCAAGGGGCGTGACGACGGCGTGCTGCTGGTCGTCGCCAGGAACGACCGGCGCCTGCGCCTCGAGGTGGGCTACGGCCTCGAGGGGGCGATCCCCGACGCGATCGCGAAGCGGATCGTCGCCGAGGACATCGCGCCGAAGTTCCGCGAGGGCCGTTACGCCGCCGGCATCGACGCGGGCGTCGATCGGGTCGTCGGGATCGTCGAGAAGGGCGAGTTGCCGCCGCCGGAGAGACGGACGTCGCGCGGCATGCGCACCGTGTCGTGGGAGATGATGGCGCTGCTGGCGCTCGTCGTCGTCCCGGCGGTGGGCGGCATCCTGAAGGCGGCCTTCGGCAAGATCGGCGGCGCGACGATCGGCGCCGGGCTCGTCGGCGGCATCACGTGGTTCGTGCTGGGCTCCGTGGCGCTCGCGATCGGCGCGGCGGTGCTCGCGTGGATCGCGATCCTGATCATCGGCGGCGCCGGCGGCATCGGCGGCGCGGCGGTGCAATACTTCATCGAGCAGGGCGCCAAGGTGGCCTGCACCTACAATGCGACTCCGCCGGAACTGCTGAAGGGCGTCTTCAGCGCGCG
>JAKLIE010000455.1 GCA_022709775.1 Pseudomonadota bacterium | reverse complement strand
GCGCCAGCGCGTCCGGCCGCGGCCCCGCCCCTCCATGCCGCGGCGCCGCGTCGTGATCGGCGGGCGCGAGCTCACGCTCGACGCCCGTCCCGACCGGCTCGACTTTCGCGATCTGCCGTACCGCCCGCCCGCGCGGGCGCTTCCTCCCCGGCATCCGTCCGACGACGCGTTCGCCGACCACGTGCGGCGCTACGCCGGCGCGAACCTCGTGCGCGACCAGGGCGAGGAGGGCGCGTGCACCGGCTTCGGCCTTGCCGCCGTCGTCCAGTACCTGTTCTGGGTGCGCGGCCGGCTGTCGGCGGGAACGCTCCTGTCCGCGCGCATGCTCTATCACCTCGCGCGCTTCTACGACGAGTGGCCGGGCGAGAAGTACGACGGCTCGTCGTGCCGCGGCGCGCTCAAGGGATGGCACAAGCACGGCGTGTGCACCGAGACGCTGTGGCCCTACGACCCCGCGCGCTTCGTTCCGCCGTCGCCGGGCTGGGCTGCCGACGCGGTGACGCGTCCGCTGGGCGTCTATTACCGGATCGACCGTCGGTCGGTCGTCGACATGCAGGCCGCGATCGCCGAGACCGGTGCGATCTACTGCTCGGCCGACGTGCACGGCGGCTGGGGCGTCAGGGAGCGCAAGCGCCTCCCGCGTTCGCATCGCGACCTGCCGGAGATCGCGGTCCGCGACAAGGTCGAAGGCGGCCACGCGTTCGCGCTGATCGGCTACGACGAGCGAGGCTTCGTCGTCCAGAACTCGTGGGGACGGGATTGGGGCGCGCACGGCCTCGCGATCCTTCCGTACGAGGAGTGGGTGACGCACGGCGACGACGCGTGGGCGGTGGCGCTCGGCGTTCCCGTCGAGCGCGCGAGCGGCGGGCGCACGCGCGGCAACGCGGTGCGCTCGCCCGTGCACTTCGTGTCCTCGCGCGTCGCACTGCCGCAGACCGGCGACGCGCCGGGCTGGCAGGGCGGCGGCGACCCGCTCGCCCGCCGCGCCGATGCGTGGACGCTCGACGAGGGCTACGTGCACACGCTCGTCACCGGCAACGACGGCGAGATCGTCAACCACCTGGCCGACGTCGGGGACGCGGTGGCCGCCGCCGAGGAAGTCGCGCTCGCGCGCCCGCGGCTGTGGCTCGCATCGCGGCCGGCGGGCGCGCGGCACGTCGCGATCTACGCGCACGGGGGCCTGAACGACCGCAACGAGTCGCTGACGCGCATCCGCGTGATGGGGCCGTGGTTCGAGAGGAACGGCATCTACCCGGTGTTCGTCACCTGGCAGACCGGCTGGCTCGACACGCTCTCCGACGCGATCGAGGACGAGGTGCGGCGGCGCTTCGGCCAGGCGATCCCGCGCGAGGGCTTCGGCGACGCGCTCGCCGACGCCTCCGACCGGATGATCGAGGGCATGCTTCACGCGCTGCCGTTCCCGGCGCTGTGGGCGCAGATGAAGCAGAACGCGGCCGCGGCCGAGGACGAAGGCCGGGGATTGGCGGTGCTCGCATCGCACCTGCGGACGCTCGTGTCGGAGATGGGCGGCGACCTGTCGATCCATTTCGTCGGCCACTCGGCTGGCGCCTACATCGTCGGACGCCTGCTCGCACGTCTCGCCGCGGGTCCTGCGACGAAGATCGCAACCTGCACGCTCTATGCGCCCGCGTGCACGCTGCCGTTCGCCCTCGACCATTTCGCCGCGCCGATCGACGCGGGCGTGCTCCCGCGCGGGCGGTTCGCCGTCCACGCGCTGTCCGACGCGCGCGAGCAGGACGACAGCGTCGGCGCCTATCGAAAATCACTGCTCTATCTCGTGAGTCGCGCGTTCGAATCCGCCCACAAGACGCCGCTCGCGGGTTTCGCGAGCGCCTACGACGCGGACCGGGTCGACGACGAGTGGTGGGACGGGGGATCGCTCACCGACGTCGCACGGTGGCAGCAGTGGTTCTTCGGCGCCGCGCCGCCGTCGGGGTTCGCCGAGCGCGGGACACCCGCGCCGGGAGCGGGGCTCTCGCTCGTCAACGCGCGCACCGTCAGCGCCGGACAGCGTGGGGTTTCCGCGACGCACGGTTCGTTCGACAACAACGTGCGCGTCGTGAGCGAGACGATCGCCGCGATGCTCGGGCTGCCGTCCGGCACGCCGCTGCCGGCGCCGATACGCGACCTCGACTTCTGATCCACGACGGGCAGGACACGGCCCGTCCGACTCCCGGCCGGGAGGCGTGCGCTCAGTGCGCCCCGGTCAGGAACGCGAGCATGCTGCGGAGCCTCGCCGGCGCCACGGGTTTGTGCAGCAGCGGCATGCCGCTCGCCTTGATGCGGGCGAGGTCGTCGGGCGCGCTTGCGCCCGACACGATGACGGCCGGGATCGCGGTGCGGAACGCCGCGCGGAGCCGCTCGA
>JAKLIE010000454.1 GCA_022709775.1 Pseudomonadota bacterium | reverse complement strand
AGCGCCGTCGCCTCCCTCGGCCACGTCGTCGCCATGGGCGTCGACGATGCGGTCGTCGCCCGCTCCCCCGCGCAGAACGTCGTCGCCCCTCCCGCCCCCGACGAAGTCCGCACCTGCGCCGCCGTCGATCGTGTCCTGGCCGCTGCGTCCGAGGAGCACGTCGTCGCCCGCGCCGCCGGAGAGCGCATCGTCGCCGGACATGCCGTCGAGCTCGTCGTCGCCCCCTGCGCCGTCGAGCGAATCGTTTCCGCCGGCGGCGACGCGGATCTCCGCGGCATCGCCCCCCGTCCACTGCTGCGCCTCGGCGAGCACGTCGGCGGCACGCGCGGCAATCGCCCCCGCGTCCGGCGAATCGGAAAGAACGAAATCCGTCCCGGCCTGCAACACCGCGACGCGCGTCATGCCCGAATGCGCGCCGTCGGCCGCGAAGAAGTCGGGCACGGCGATCCGGTCGTCGCGATCGCGGATGCGCAGCACCAGATCCTCGCCGTCGCGCTCGACCACGAGGTCGCGGTAGTCGTTCGACCGGATGCGGACCTCGAAGCGAAGTCCATGGACGCCGGCGGACTCGTCCTCGCCGAATGCGATCGAGTCCTGCCCGCTGCCTCGGCCGAACATCACGCCGATCGGTCCACCCGTCGCGCCGCCGTACAACTCGTGGCGATCGTTGCCCGGACCGCCATCGAGGAGAGCGCCGGGGTGGCCAACCAGCCGGTCGTCGCCATCTTCGCCGTAGAGCTCGGTGCGCGCGTCGTTCGCCGATCCCGCGACGAGCGTGTCCTCCCCTCCTTCGCCATGCAGACGCGAACGGTCGCCCGGAAGGTGCAGGTCGGCGGAAATGGTGTCGTCGCCGTCGCCGCCGAACACCGTGGCCTGCGTCTCGTGCAGCGCGACGACGTCGTCGCCATCGCCGGCGCTGATGTCGTCCCACAGCACCGAGACGCTGCCGAGCCGGTCGTCGCCGTCGGTGCCGACGCCGATCGCGTCGGCGACCTGATCGAAACCCATCGCGCTGCCGTCGGCGAAACGGACGCCCGCGACCGCGGACGGATAGTTGAAGGACGGGTAGTCGCCGTAGCGGACGAACTGGTCGGCCACCCGGATCGTGTCGCCGGTGTCGCGGATCGTCACGATCAGGTCGCGGCCATCCATCCCGAACGCGAGATCGCCCTGAACGATTCCCGGCTGCATCTCGATCCAGGAGGGCAGCGTCGCGACCGTCTGCTTCGACGACGGATTGTAGACGCGCACCGAGTCGTGGCCGTCGCCACGACCGAACACGAACGTCTTCGCGCCCACGAGCGTGTCGTCGCCCGGCCCGCCGATCAGCCGGCCGGAGCCGGTGATCGTGTCGTCGCCGGCGAAGCCGCAGGCGATCGCAGTGCCGGCCTGGATCACGTCCGCGCCTTCGGTCCCCATGGCGGGCATGGACGTCGTCGAGGGGATGGCGTCACCGTCGACGAACGCCGTCGCCAGCGCGCTCGCCTGCACGAACGCGAGCGACTCGCCGTCGAAGTCGAACGCGTCGATCCGCGTCGGCGCACCGCCGTCGGTAGCGGAGACCGCGTAGCGCATCATGATCCGGCTGCCGTCCGCGAGCGCAGCGACGAGGTCGTAGCCGTTCGTGCGGAACGCGACGTCGGATGCGCGGATGCCGGCGCCGAAGCGCACCCGATTCGCGCCGTCGGCGTCGACGACGATGTCGTAGCCCGCACCTGCAGCGAGGCGGTAGGTGTCGTCACCGGCGCCTCCAAGCGCGGTGTCGTTGCCCGCGTTCGACACGAACGTGTCGTTGCCGGACTCGCCGAACGCGAGGTCGTCGCCCTCGCCGCCGGCAAGCGTATCGTCGCCGTCGCGGCCCCGCAGGAAGTCGTTGCCTGCGCCGCCGTCGAGCGAGTCGTCGCCTGCGCCGCCGTCGAGCGAATCGTTGCCCCCGTTGCCGGCGAGCTGGTCGTTGCCGGCATCGCCGGACAGGAGATCGGCGAGCGCGCTTCCGTCGATCGCGTCGTTGCCGCCGCCCCCGCGCAGGTCGACGGACGATACGCTGCCTGCCGATAGCGCGTCGGCGCCGGCGCCGCCCGCGATTGCGCGATGCGACGCGTCGCCCGAAAGCGCGAGCGGCGAGGTCCAGCGCCGGTCGAGGAACTCGGCGCGGGTGAGCGTCGTGCCGTCCGCGAACTCGTATCGCGAGGGGCCGCCTCGCAGGCCGTCCTCGACGACCGTGCGATTGCCGCCGCCGAAGTCGACGATGAGGGCGTTCTCGTCGACGCTGCCGGTGGTTCCGCGCGAAAGAGTGAGCGTGGCGGCGGCGATCCCGGCGCCGAAGCGGACGGTCGAGACGCCACTCGCGTCGCGCACGCGATCGACACCGAGACCGTCGAGCACGAACGTGTCGTC
>JAKLIE010000453.1 GCA_022709775.1 Pseudomonadota bacterium | reverse complement strand
TGAGCTCGCAGAACTGCTCGATCTCGGCCTCGCTGCCGGGCTCCTGCGCGCCGAACTGGTTGCACGGGAAGCCCAGGATCTCGAGACCCTTGCCGTGCAGCTTCCCGTAGAGCGCCTCGAGGCCCTCGTACTGCGGCGTGAAGCCGCACTTGCTCGCGGTGTTCACGATCAGCAGCACCTTGCCCTTGTAGCGCGAGAGCTTCACGGGCTTGCCGTGGATGTCGTCGACGGTGATGTCGTAGAGGGTGGCCATGAGCGGGGTCCGGGGTCGAAAACGACGATTATCGCCCGGCCGGGCGATGGCGGCGCCTGGAGGCCGGACCGAACGCTCGACCGGGCGCGACACGCGGTAAAGTGGAGGGATTCGCCGCCGGCACACCCTTACCGGAGCCATGCCCGCCCTGTCCGCCCTCGTCAAGCCGCGCGACCGCGACCTGGGGTCGTTCACGGTGCGGCGCATCCTCCCCGGATTCCCGACACGGGCCATCGGCCCGTTCGTCTTCGTCGACCACATGGGTCCGCTCGCGCTTCCGCCCGGCGACGGCATCGACGTCCGGCCGCATCCGCACATCGGCCTTGCGACGGTCACCTGGCTGTGGGAAGGCGCGCTGGTGCACCGCGACAGCCTCGGCACCGTGCAGCGGATCGCGCCCGGTGAGGTCAACTGGATGACCGCGGGCCGCGGCATCGTCCACTCGGAGCGCAGCGACGCGGCCGACCGTGCCCGCGGGGTGCGCCTGCACGGCATGCAGACCTGGGTCGCACTGCCGGTCGGGCTCGAGGAGGCCGAGCCGGCGTTCGCCCACTTCGCCGCCGCCGACCTGCCGGCGTTCGCGCGCGACGACGCGACGATCACCGTAATCGCCGGCCACGCGTTCGGGCAGCGCGCGCCGACGCCGACCGTCTCCGACACGCTGTACGCGTCGGCGACCTTCGCGACCGCGGGCTCGCTCGCGCTGCCGGCGGAGCACGAGGAGCGGTCGGTCTACGCGGTCGACGCCGACCTCGCGATCGACGGCGAGACGCTGCCGAGGCACCACCTTGGCGTCGTCGAGCCGGGCCGCCCCGTGACGATCTCGGCGCACGGCCCGACGCGCGCGATGCTGATCGGTGGCGCGAGGCTCGACGGCGAGCGCTTCCTCTGGTGGAACTTCGTCGCGAGCACGCGCGAGCGCATCGAGCGCGCGAAGGTCGACTGGCGCGAGGGTCGCTTCCCGCCCGTACCGGGCGAGACCGGGTTCATTCCGCTGCCGGAGCGCTAGCGCCGCGTGCGCGGCGCGCCCTGCTCAACCCGGCGATGCCATTGCCGAGCGCACACGCTCGCCCAGCGCCGCGAGCCGCTCGAACGGCGGGCGCTTCGCCGGCCATTCGAGGCCGACGCCGTCGCCCGGGTGCCGCGGCAGCACGTGCAGGTGGAAGTGCGGCACCGTCTGGAAGCCCGCGGGCTCGTTCGCCTGCAGGATCGACACGCCGGCGGCGCCGAATTCGCGCTTGACCGCGCGGGCGAGGCGGGCCGCGAGCCGGAACGCCGACGCCGCTTCGTCGTCGTCGATCCCGTAGATCGTCTCGACGTGGCGCACCGTCGCGACGATCACGTGGCCGTCGTTCACCTGGCCCGCGTCCATGAACGCGACGACGCGGTCGTCGCGGTACACGAACGCCGCCGGCAGCGAACCGTCGACGAGACGGCAGAACACGCAGCCACTCACGGAGCCCCTCCCTCAGGCGGGCCGTAACCCCCGCCGCCCGGCGTGCGCACGACGAACACGTCGCCCGGCCGCATCTCCACCTTGAACGTCGCGCCGTAGTCCTCGCGCGATCCGTCGGTCCGCTCGACCCAGTTCTCGCCGAGCGCGCCAGGCCTCCCGCCCGCGACGCCGAACGGTGCGACGCGCCGGTGGTTCGCGAGCATCACCGCGGTCATCGGCTCGAGGAAGCGCACGCGCCGCTCGCCGCCGTCGCCCCCGCGATGCCTCCCTGCGCCGCCGCTGCCGCGCCGGATCGCGTACGACTCCAGCCGCACCGGGAAGCGCCACTCGAGGACCTCGGGATCGGTGAGCCGCGAGTTCGTCATGTGGGTCTGGACGACGCTCGTGCCGTCGAAGTCCGGCCCCGCGCCCGATCCTCCCGAGATCGTCTCGTAGTACTGGTAGGTGTCGTTGCCGAACGTGAAGTTGTTCATCGTCCCCTGCGAGGCCGCGAGCACGCCGAGCGCGCCGTAGAGGCAGTCGGTGATCGCCTGCGAGGTCTCGACGTTGCCCGCGACGACTGCGGCCGGGTAGCGAGGCGCGAGCATCGACCCCTCCGGAATCACGATCGTGAGCGGCTCGAGGCATCCGGCGTTCATCGGGATCTCGTCGTCGACGAGCGTGCGGAACACGTAGAGCACCGCCGCCTTGCAGACGGCCGACGGCGCG
>JAKLIE010000452.1 GCA_022709775.1 Pseudomonadota bacterium | reverse complement strand
ACCCGATGCAGATCTTCGGGCGCGGCGTCGGCGGCGCGCTCGCGGCGGGAAATGCCTGCGTCGTGAAGCCTGCCGAGGACGCGTGCCTGTCGCTCCTGCGCATCGCGGAGCTCGCGAGCGGGGCGGGATTGCCCGACGGTGCGCTCAACGTCGTCACCGGGCTGGGCCGCGAGGCTGGCATGGCGCTCGCGTCGCACGCCGGCATCGACCACCTGTCGTTCACGGGGTCGCCGGCGACCGGCGCGCTGGTCGCGCAGGAGGCGGCGAAGCGTCACTGCCCGGTGACGCTCGAGCTGGGCGGCAAGGGGCCGCAGATCGTATTCGCCGACGCGGACCTCGACGCGGCGATTCCGGTGATCGTCAACGCGATCGTGCAGAACGCCGGGCAGACCTGCTCGGCGGGCAGCCGGCTGCTGGTCGAGCGCTCGCGCTACGAGGAGCTGCTCGAGCGGCTCGCCGCGGCGTTCCGCGTGCTCCGGGTCGGCCCGGCGCTCGACGACCTCGACTGCGGGCCGCTGATCCGCTCGTCGCAACTCGAACGCGTGCGCGGGTTCCTCGCCGATGCGTCGCGCGACGAGCTGCCGGTGGCGGGGCAGGGCGCGATCGCCGGCAACGCCCCGGCGTCGGGCTACTATGTCGCGCCGACGCTCGTGCGCGACGTTCCGCCGACGTCGCGGCTCGCGCGCGAGGAGGTGTTCGGCCCGGTGCTGGCCGCCATGCCGTTCGACGACGAGGCGCATGCGGTGACGCTCGCCAACGGCACCGATTTCGGGCTGGTCGCGGGCGTCTGGACCCGCGACGGCGGCCGGCAGCTCCGGATGGCGCGCGCGGTTCGCGCAGGCCAGGTGTTCGTCAACAGCTACGGCGCCGGCGGGGGCGTCGAACTGCCTTTCGGCGGGTTCGGCCACTCCGGCTACGGCCGCGAGAAGGGCCTGGAGGCGCTCCACGGCTTCACGGCGCTCAAGACCGTCGTGCTCCAGCACGGCTGATTCGCCGACCGCCGTCGAGGCGATGCGACGACGCGACCGCGCGGGCCGGACCGGTGTCGGCGTGAAGCCGTGGCTCGCGAGGGAGCCGAGGGATTGCCGCGAGGCGGACAACGACTGAACGGACGGGAATGCGATGAGACTCCAGGGCAAGGTTGCGATCGTCACCGGCGGAGGCTCCGGCTTCGGTGAAGGGATCGCGAGGCGGTTCGCGCAGGAAGGGGCGAAGGTCGTCGTCAACGACCTGGTCGACGCGGCGGCCGAGCGCACCGCGCGCGAGATCGTCGCCGCGGGCGGCAAGGCGCACGCGGTACCGGGCGACGTGTCGAAAGACGCCGACGTGTCGCGGCTCGTCGCGACCGCGCTCGCCGTCTACGGCGACCTGCACGTCGTCGTCAACAACGCGGGAACGACGCATCGCAACAAGCCGATGCTCGACGTCTCCGAGGAGGAGTTCGACCGGATCTACCGGGTGAACGTCAAGAGCCTGTACCTGACGGCGAAGCACGCGGTGCCGCACTTTCGCGCGAAGCGCGACGGCGTGTTCGTCACGATCGCCTCGACCGCGGGCGTGCGCCCGCGCCCCGGGCTCACCTGGTACAACGGCAGCAAGGGCGCGGCGATCGTCACGTCGCGGTCGATGGCGGCCGAGCTCGCGAAGGACAACATCCGCGTCAACGTGATCAACCCGGTCGCCGGAGAGACCGCGATGCTCGCGCAGTTCATGGGCGAGGACACGCCGGAGATGCGCGCGAAGTTCGTCGCGACGATCCCGCTCGGTCGGCTGTCGCGGCCTTCCGACATCGCGACGGCGGCGGTGTTCTTCGCGTCCGACGAGGCGTCGTTCGTCACCGGCACCTGCCTCGAGGTCGACGGCGGGCGGTGCGTGTAGGACGGAGGAAGCGCCCCGGAGGATCGCGGCGGGGAGGGACACGCGCTGAACACTATCCTGCTCTGGAACGACGACTGGGCGATGGCCGGTCCCGATCGCCCGCTCGGCGTCGAGGGATGGGAGCTCGTCCGCGACCGCTGGCGGGCGCCGCTCGCCGACGCGATCGTGTTCCACATCCCGACGCTCGATCCGGCCACGCTGCCGGCGGGCCGGCGGCCCGGGCAACGCTGGGTCGCGTGGTCGATGGAGAGCGTCGCGAACTATCCGCAGCTCGCGGATCCCGCGTTCATGGCGCCGTTCGACCTCGAGATGAGCTATCGACGCGACGCCGACGTGTGGGTGTCGTACCTGCCGCCGCCCGGCGAGCTGCTGTCGCCCGCCGTGCCGAAGACCGGGTCGGCGCCCGCCGTCTACATCGCGTCGAACGCGAACGACCGCAGCGGTCGCCACGCGTACGTGGCCGAGCTGATGCGTCACATGGCCGTCGACGGCTACGGCGCCTGCCATCGCAACCGCACGCTCGCCCACGACGATGGGCGGCCGGCG
>JAKLIE010000451.1 GCA_022709775.1 Pseudomonadota bacterium | reverse complement strand
TCGTCATGACGATCCCCGTCGTTGCCTGGTCGGCGCGACCCTTCTTCGCGGGCGCGTGGCGCGACCTCGCCCTCAGGCGACTCGGAATGGACGTGCCGGTCGCGCTGGGGCTCGCGGCGGCATTCGTCGCGAGCGCGTGGTCGACGCTCGGCGCCGGCGGGCCGGTGTACTACGACTCGGTCACGATGTTCGTCGCACTGCTTCTGTCGGCGCGCTACGTCGAGCTCGCCACGCGGCAGCGCGCGGGCGAGGCGATCGAGCGCGCGGCGCGCGCGATTCCCCCGACCGCCGAGCGCTACGAGGCATGGCCCGGCACGCGTACGGCGACGGTCGACGCCACGGCGCTCGCGCCCGGCGACGTCGTGCTCGTGCGCGCCGGTGCGACGATCCCGGCCGACGGAACCGTCGTGGACGGCTCGGCGCTGGTCGAGGAGGCGATGCTGACGGGCGAGAGCTGGCCGCACGCGCGCGGCGCGGGCGACCGCGTGCTCGCGGGCTCCGTCACCCGCGACCGGCCCCTCGTCGTGAGCGTCACCGCGGCCGGCGACTTGACCGAGCTCGCGGCGGTGATGCGGATGGTCGACCTCGCAGCGTCGGCGCGCCCGCGCGTCGCGAGGCTCGCCGATCGCGCGGCGGCGGTCTTCGTCGCGGGCCTGCTCGCGCTGGCGGCAGCGACGGCCGCGGCCTGGTTCGCGATCGACCCGTCGCGCGTGCTTCCGGTGACCTTCGCGCTGCTCGTCGTCTCGTGCCCCTGCGCGCTGTCGCTCGCGACGCCTGCCGCGATAGCGGCCGCGGCGGGCGCCCTCGGGCGGCGCGGCGTCGTGTTCGCCCGGCCCGACGCGCTGGAGGCGCTCGCGCGCGTCACGCACGTCGCGTTCGACAAGACGGGAACGCTGACCGAGGGGCACGTGCGTCTAGCGGCGACGCGCGCGTTTCGCGGCGTGTCGCCGGCCGACGCGCTCGCGGTGGCCGCGTCGCTCGAGGCGCGTTCCGAGCATCCGATCGCGCGCGCGATCGTTTCCGCGCATGCCGGCAACGTGCCTGCCGCCGGCGACGTTTCGCAGGTGCCCGGGCAGGGCGTCGACGGAACCATCGGCGGGCGGCGCTGGCGCCTGGGCCGTGCGGAGTACGTCGCGGCGATCGCCGGCGCCGCGCCCCCGGAGCTTCGGACGTTCGCGGACGAGGCGGGCGGTCGGGCGAGCGTCGTGGCGCTCGGCGACGAGGACGGCTTCGTCGCGGCGTTCGCGCTGGGCGACGAGCTCCGCGCCGGGGCGGAGCAGGCGGTCGCGCGCCTCGCCGCGCTCGGCATCTCGACGTCGGTGTTCTCCGGCGACCGCCAGGCCGCCACCGCCGCGTTCGCCGAGGCCGCGGGCATTGCGGACGCGCACGGCGACCTCCCGCCGGACGCGAAGCGCGACGCCGTGGCGGCGCTGCAGCGCGCCGGCGCGGTCGTCGCGATGGTCGGCGACGGCATCAACGACGCGCCGCCCCTCGCGCAGGCGCAGGTCTCGGTGTCGCTCGCGGGCGCCACGCCGATCGCGCAGTGGGCCTCGGACGTGGTCGTGCTGGCGGGCGGCCTCGACCGTATCGCCGACGCGGTCGGGCACGCCCGCCGCACGCTCGCGGTCGTGCACCAGAATCTCGCGTGGGCGACGCTCTACAATGCGATCGCGATCCCCGCAGCGGCGCTCGGCTGGGTGACGCCGCTCGTCGCGGCGGTCGGGATGTCGCTGTCGTCGCTGGTCGTCGTCGTCAACGCGGCGCGGCTCGCGCGCATCCCCGGCGGTCCGGGGGTGGCCGCCGGCGGCGACGCGGTCGCGCCGCGTCCGTTCGCGCCGGCCGCGCATCGCTGACGATGGACGTCCTGCTGCTCCTGATCCCGCTCTCGCTGGCGCTCGTCGCGCTGATCGGGGGCATCTTCGTCTGGAGCGTGAAGAGCGGACAATACGACGACCTGGAGGGGCCTGCGCACCGCATCCTCGCGGACGACGACGATGCGCGGGCGGTGCCCGGGAGCACGAACGAAGCCTCCGCGTCCTTGACGACGATCAATCCGGTCGAAAGAGAGTCCAAGTAGTATGATGCAATGCACAAACCGGCCGGCGAAGGGGGATCTTGCGCCCGGTCGTCGACAGACGTGAATCACGGGGGCAGCGGCGATGGCCAGTGAAGCGACGTTCAACTACAAGGTGGTGCGCCAGTTCGCGATCATGACGGTCGTCTGGGGCATCGTCGGGATGCTCGTCGGCGTGATCATCGCCGCGCAGCTCCTGTGGCCCGACCTGACGTTCGGGATTCCGTGGCTGTCGTACGGGCGGCTGCGTCCGCTGCACACCAACGCGGTGATCTTCGCGTTCGGCGGCTCGGCGCTGTTCGCCACCTCGTACTACGTCGTGCAGCGCACCTGCCAGACGCGGCTCTTCTCCGACGCCCTCGCGGCGTTCACGT
>JAKLIE010000450.1 GCA_022709775.1 Pseudomonadota bacterium | reverse complement strand
GATCGAGGAGGTCGCGGCCGAGTCGGGGACGGCGCTCGCCGGATTCGACGGGATCGCCTACACCGAAGGCCCCGGGCTCGCGGGGGCGCTGCTCGTCGGCGCGAGCGTCGCGAACGCGCTCGGCATGGCGCTCCGCAAGCCGGTCGTCGGCATCCATCATCTCGAAGGCCATCTGCTGTCGCCGCTGCTCGCCGAACCGCGCCCCGGGTTCCCGTTCGTCGCGCTGCTAGTGTCGGGCGGACACAGCCAGCTCTACGAGGTTGCAGGCGTGGGCCGCTACCGGCTGATCGGCGACACGCTCGACGACGCGGCGGGCGAGGCGTTCGACAAGTCCGCGACGCTGCTGGGCCTGCCGTATCCGGGCGGGCCGGCGCTCGCGAAGCTCGCCGAGTCGGGGCGCGAGGGCGCGGTGTCTCTGCCGCGCCCGATGATCGACTCGGGCGACCTCGCGATGAGCTTCTCCGGACTGAAGACCGCGGTGCTGACGCTGGTCCGCAAGCGCGAGGCCGCCGGCACGCTCGACGCGCAGGCGAAGGCGGACGTCGCCGCGGAGTTCCAGCGCGCGGTCGTCGACGTGCTGATCGCGAAGTCGGTCGCGGCGCTCGACGAGACCGGCGCGTCGCGGCTCGTCGTCGCGGGCGGCGTCGGCGCGAACCGCGAGCTCCGCGCGCGCATCGATGCGGCGGTTCGGAAGCGCGGCGCGCGCGTCTACTTCCCCGATCTCGCGTTCTGCACCGACAACGGCGCGATGATCGCCCTCGCCGGCGCGATGCGTCTCGCGCACGCGAAGGAAGGCGACGGCGCGTTCACCGTGCGTCCGCGCTGGGAGCTCGAGTCGCTGCCGGCGGTGGAGGGGGCGTCGGCGGGCTGACGCGAGTTCCGCCCGACGATGCGCCGCACGCCGGCCTGACGGTCCGGGCATTGCCGCACGCCACACCCATGGCCGCGTGCATCCGTTCAGCGCCCGATCGCCCGCTCCTTGCCCGACACGAGCTGCCGGATGTTGGCCTTGTGGCGCCAGATCAGCAGGAGCGCGATCGGCACCATCGCCCACGCGACGGGCACATTGCCCGCGACGTAGAACATGCCGAGCGGCATCAGCACCGCCGCGGCGAGTGCCGCGAGCGAGCTGATCTTGAATCCGAAGGCCATCACCAGCCACACGACGGTGAGTGCGAGGCCGAGCGGCCAGTGCAACGCGAACACGATGCCCGCGCCGGTCGCCACGCCCTTGCCGCCCTTGAAGCCGTGGAAGACCGGCCAGCAGTGCCCCAGGAACACGGCCACCGCGGCGACGGGGACGGTCCAGTCGGCGGCGCCCAGCATCGGCGCCAGCTTCATCGTCGCGAACACCGCGACGAATCCCTTGAGGCCGTCGCCGACCAGCGTGATCAGCGCGGCGGCCTTGTTGCCGGTGCGAAGCACGTTCGTGGCGCCGGGGTTGCCCGAGCCGTAGTCGTGCGGATCGGGCAGCCCGAACGCCTTGCTGACCACGACGGCGAACGAGATCGAGCCGACGAGGTACGCGGCGAGGACGAGCGCGATGGCGGGGATCATGTCGGAAGCGAATGGGACGGCGGGCCGCCCGGCCGGTTGGTAAGATTGTAAGCCCTGCGCAGCTCCGGCAACGGCCGGCGACCGCGCGCCAGACCCGACCGCGCCCCGTGACCGACCCCTCCAGCACGATCTTCATCCACGACCTGCGGGTGTCGACGCGAATCGGCATCTACTCGTGGGAGGCGCACATGAACCAGACTGTGCGGCTCGACCTCGACATAGGCGCGCCGTCCCCGACGCCGTTCGCGTCCGGGCGGTTCGAGGACGCGCTCGACTACGCGGCGGTCGTCGCGCGGATCAAGGCCTATGCGCTCGCGCACGAGCACCCGCTGCTCGAACGCTTCGCCGAAGGCATCGCCGAGATCGTCCGAGGAGAGTTCGGGGCGCCGTGGGTGCGCGTGCGAGTCGCCAAGCTGGGCGCGCTGCCCGGCGTCAAGGAGATCGGCGTCGAGATCGTCCGATAAGTAGGGTCAGACCCCATTTACCAATAACTGCGGTCAGACCCCAACCATCGCCGCCTGGCTTCCGCCTGAAACGGACTGAGTCGGAAGTAGGGTCTGACCCTACTTATCCCGCCGCTTAGCCCGCGGAAGCAGGGTCTGACCCTACTTATCCCTGACGCTGCTTGTCCCGTCCCCGCCTATCCCGGAAAGGCGCGGGAAGGAAGCAGGGTCTGACCCTACTTGTCCTGCGCGAGCAGCGCGGCGTTCCCGCCCGCCGCGGCCGTGTTCACGGTCCGCACGCGCTCGACGGCGAAACGCGCGAGGTAGTGCGGGCCGCCGGCCTTCGGGCCAGTGCCCGACAGCCCCTCGCCGCCGAACGGCTGCACGCCGACGGCCGCGCCGATCATGTTGCGGTTGACGTAGAGGTTGCCGACGCGCGCACGCGAAACG
>JAKLIE010000045.1 GCA_022709775.1 Pseudomonadota bacterium | reverse complement strand
ACAGCACGACGTAGGTGAGGTTGAGCCGGGCGAACTCGATCTGCTGCGGCAGCGGACGGTCCAGCAGGCCACTGTCGGCGAGCCGCCCGATCACCCAGTCGTAGAGCGGGCGGTGGTCCTGGAACTCGAGCGTGCAGATCGAGTGCGTGATGCGTTCGAGCGCGTCGCTGATGCAGTGCGTGTAGTCGTAGAGCGGATAGATGCACCACCTGTCGCCGGTGCGATGGTGCGAGGCGTGCCGGATCCGGTAGATCGCGGGATCGCGCAGGTTGAGGTTCGGGCTCGCCATGTCGATCCGCAGTCGCAGCACGTGCGCGCCGTCGGGAAACTCGCCCGCCCGCATCCGCCGGAAGAGCTCGAGGTTCTCGGCGGGCGAGCGGTGACGCCACGGGCTCTCGACGCCCGCCTCGGTGAGCGTGCCGCGCGTCGCGCGCATCGCCTCGGCCGACTGGCTGTCGACGTAGGCGAGCCCCTGCCCGATGAACCACTCGGCGAACCGGTAGAGGTCGTCGTAGTAGTCCGACGCGTGGTAGCGGTGCGTCCCCCAGTCGTATCCGAGCCACCGCACCGCATCGGCGATCGAATCCTCGAACTCGACGTCCTCCTTGAGCGGGTTCGTGTCGTCGAACCGCAGGTGGCAGGTACCGCCGTTCTCGGCCGCGAGGCCGAAGTTCAGCACGATCGACTTCGCGTGCCCGTAGTGCAGGTAGCCGTTGGGCTCGGGAGGGAAGCGCGTGACGACGCGCCCGCCGAACCTGCCCGTCCGCTGGTCGTCGGCGATGACCGCGCGCAGGAAGTTGGAAGCGGGCGCAGCGGCCGGCGCGCGACCGCGTGCGGCGGACGCGCCGGAGGAAGGTGATGCATCGCTCATCGCGGTTTGTTCATGGACAAGACGGTTCCGGCATCCATTCTAACCGTCGCCGGGTCCCGCCGATGGCGGTCCGCACTGGGAAGCCGGAGGGACACCCCCGAATCCCGCGTCCGGCAACGCTTTCCGGGCGATGCGGGCGCTCGGCGCCGCCGCGTTGTCCACAAATCCTGTGGATACCGGTGTGCATATCTTGTACATTCGCGCGCTAAGTCGTGCGGGCGTCGAGGTTTTGCTTGCGATGCCCAAACTTTCGCCGCTCGAAACCTCCTTCGCGTCAATGGCTTGCACCAGGACTCCGCAGTCAGCGCTTCCGCGGTCTTTCGCCGACGGCTGCAGAATCGGTGGCCACAGGGTGCGGCATCGCGGCGCGCGATCGTCCTGGACACTTGTCGGACGCATCGCGCTGCATTGCCGTTCCGGTCCCGAAGCATGGCCGCGATGACGGGTTCCCCGGGGTTCGCGCCGGGCGGGGGCGCGCCCGTGCTTCCGGTGGGCCTGTTCGTGGCGAGCGCGCGCCTCGCGATCGAGCGGGCGATCGGGCCCGTGTGGGTTTCGGGGGAGGTCTCCGGCTACCTGCGAGCCGCCTCGGGGCACTGCTACTTCACGCTCAAGGACGCCCAGGCGCAGGTGCGCTGCGTCCTGTGGCGCCAGAAGGCGATGCTCCTCGACGTGAGGCTCGCGGACGGCATGGCCGTCGAGGTGCGCGCGACGCCGACGATCTACGAGGCGCGCGGCGACTTCCAGCTCAACGTCGACACGGTCCGGCTCGCCGGCGCGGGAGCGCTCTACGAGAAGTTCGCGCGGCTCAAGGCGAAGCTCGAGGCCGCGGGCTGGTTCGCCGCCGAGCGCAAGCGGGCGCTGCCCGCGTATCCGCGCGCGGTCGGCCTGGTCACGTCGCCGCAGGGCGCGGCGCTGCACGACATGCTGACGACGTTCGCGCGCCGCTGGCCGGCGCTGCGCGTCGTCGTCTACCCGACGCCCGTGCAGGGCGAGGCCGCGCCCGCGCGCATCGTGGAGGCGATCCGTACGGCGAACGCGCGTGCGGAGGTCGACGTGCTGATCGTCGGACGGGGCGGCGGCTCGATCGAGGACCTGTGGGCGTTCAACGACGAGGAGGTCGCGCGCGCGGTGGTCGACTCCGCGCTGCCGGTCGTCTCCGCCGTGGGCCACGAGACCGACTTCACGATCTGCGACTTCGTCGCCGACGTCCGCGCGCCGACGCCGACCGGTGCCGCGGAGCTCGTCTCGCCCGACGGCGAGTCGATCGCGCGGCACGTCGACGTCCTTGCCGGCCGGCTCGCGCGGGCAGGCCGCCACGCCGCGACCCTGCGTGCGCAACGGCTCGATCTCGCGGCGCGCGGGCTGGTGCATCCGAAGGCGCGACTCGACGCGCAGCGCGACCGCATCGGCGGCCTCGTCGTGCGGCTCGCCGCCGCCGCGCGACGCGCGCACGCGTCCGCCGCCGTGGCAACGGACGCCCTCGGCACGCGTCTCGCCCGCGAGCTCGGTCGCCCGTTGCCGCACGCGCAGCGGCTCGCGTCCGCCGCCGACGCGTTCCGCCGCGCGAGCCGCGACGGCCACGGCCGCCTGGCGACGCGAGTCGCGTCGATCGCGCAGAGCCTCGCACACCTCAATCCGTCCGCGGTGCTCGACCGAGGCTACGCGATCGTCACCGCCTCGGACGGTCGGATCGTGCACGACGCGGCGACGCTGGCGGCAGGGGACCGCGTCGCCATCGCGCTCGCCAAAGGAGGCGCCGAGGCCACGATCGACCGCGTGCCGAACGAGGGGTCCTAGGGAATCGCCGCACAACGTCGCGGCGCGTCGCGCATCCGCGGGTGACGCGAAGCCTCCCCGGCCCGCCAACCGGGCCTCCGAATCCGTCCGTTCCCCGACCCGACCTCGCGCTCCGTGGCCCGGGAACCGGGCCGGTCGGCTTCCTTCACGCCTCGTCGGGATCCGGGTCGTCGACGCCGCGAGCGTCGCGCAGCCTCGCGATCACGTCCGCGGGCGCCCGTGCCGCGATGCGAGGCGTCGTCGTGACCACGTCGGCGCACTGCGCGCGATGGCGCAACGCATGGTCGGCGAGGACGATGGCGAGCATCGCCTCGGCGATCGGCGTCGCGCGGATGCCGACGCAGGGATCGTGCCGCCCGTGCGTGTTGACGACGACCGGGTTGCCTGCCTTGTCGATCGAATGGCGATCGAGGCGGATCGACGACGTCGGCTTGATCGCGATCGAGACGACGACGTCCTGCCCGGTCGAGATTCCGCCGAGGATCCCGCCGGCGTGATTCGACGCGAACCCCTGCGGCATCATCTCGTCGGAATGCTCGGTGCCCTTCTGCCCGATCGCGGCGAAGCCGGCGCCGATCTCGACGCCCTTCACCGCGTTGATTCCCATCATCGCCGCGGCGAGGTCGGCGTCGAGGCGGCCGTAGACGGGTTCGCCCCACCCGACCGGCACGCCCTGCGCGATCGCCGTGACGCGCGCACCGCACGAATCGCCCGACTTCCGGAGCGCGTCCATGAAGCGCTCGAGCTCGGGAACGATCGTCGCGTTGGCGGCGAAGAACGGATTGGCGTCGACGTGCTCGAAGCCTTCGAACGGTATCGGGTGCGGCCCGATCTGCGTCAGGTGGCCGCGGATGGTGACCCCGTAGCGCTCGCGGAGCCACTTGCGCGCGACCGCGCCCGCGGCGACGCGCACCGCGGTCTCGCGGGCCGACGATCGGCCGCCGCCGCGGTGGTCGCGGATGCCGTACTTCTGCCAGTACGCGTAGTCGGCGTGACCGGGTCGGAACGTGTCCGCGATATTCGCGTAGTCCCTGCTCCGCTGGTCCTGGTTGCGGATCAGGAGCGCGATCGGCGTCCCGGTCGTGCGCCCCTCGAACACGCCGGACAGGATCTCGACCGTGTCCGGCTCGCTTCGCTGCGTGACGTGGCGCGACGTGCCCGGACGGCGACGGTCGAGGTCGCGCTGGATGTCGTCCTCGCCGAGCGCGAGGCCGGGCGGACAGCCGTCGACGACGCAGCCGATCGCGGGTCCGTGCGATTCGCCGAACGACGTGACGCGGAACAGCTGGCCTATCGTATTGCCGGACATGGGAAGGTCGGGAACGACGAGTTCGCGCGGCTCGCTTAGCTCCGCGCCCGCGTGGCGATCGAGTCTAGCACGCAGCCCGTGCCGCGTCGTCGCGGTGAAGCTCGCCGCGCGTGAACGCCGTCCACGCGCGCCGGTACGCGTTCTCGAGGTGCCGCACGAAGCTCGCGACGTCGGTCATCGGCGAGGCCGCCACCCGCGCCCGCAGTTCCGCGCGGATCGCCGCGAGCCGCGAGACGTCGCCGACAAGTCCTCGCGCGATCGCCGCGTAGTGCCCGGCGTCGCGCGCGATCCATGCCTCGGCCCCCAGCCCGGTGAGCAGGCTCGCACCCGAGCGCGACCAGGTCCACGGCCCCGGCAGCGTGACGACGGGCACCCCCTGCCACAGCGCGTCGAGCGTCGTCGTCGCCCCGGAGAAGGGCGTGGGATCCAGCGCGACGTCGACGCGCGCGAACATCGCCCGGTAGCCTGCGTCGTCGAGACGCGGCACGAATTCGATGCGCGCCGGCGCGATCGCGAGCGCCTCCGTCACCCGCGTTCGCGCCGATCCCGCGGGAACGCCCACCGCGACGAGCCTCGCCGAGGGCAGCGACGCGAACAGCGCGCGCCAGATCGCGAGCGTCGCATCAGTGAGCTTCATCGCATGATTGAACGATCCGAACGTCGGCGCTGCGATCCGGGCCAGGGGCGGAGACGCGGGCTCCGGCGCAGCGGACGGCGGCGTCCAGCACCATGCGGGCACCGGCAGTCGCAGGAGACGCTCGCTGTTCGCGCGCTCCGCCCCGCCCGGCGGATCGGCGACGGCGTCGGTGATCCGCCAGTCGATCGTGGTCATGCCGGTCGTCGACACGTAGTCGAGCCAGGTGAGCGCGACGCGCGCCGGCCGGCGCGCGAAGATCGCGAGCCGGTTGTGCCCGGTGTGGCCGGCCAGGTCGACGAGCAGGTCGAGATCGTCGGCGGCGACCAGCGCGGCGGCGCGCGAGTCGTCTAGCCCTGCGAGGATGCGCCGCGTCACGCGCGCCTCGATCGCCGGATCGGACTCCGCGCGCTGCGGGTTGTTGAAGTAGGCGAACACGCGGAAGCGCTCGCGGTCGTGCGCGGCGAAGATGCCGCGGACGAACGCGGGCAGCGCGACGTGGGCGTCGGGCGAGAGGTAGCCCAGGCGAAGCGGGCGGGCGGGCACGTCGACGCCCGGCCGGACGGCGGCGCGCGGCGGAACGTCCCGCTCGATCCTGCGCGTCCACTCGCGGTGCTGGTCGAGGATCGCCTCCGGCGTGCGATCGGTGACGAGCTTCATCGCGGCGAGCCGGTTCGACGCCGCGGTGGAGAACGACGGATCCTCCTCGAGCGCGCGGTCGTAGGCCGCGAGGGCAGCGCCCACGCGGCCGGTCTCCTTCAGCAGGTTGCCGAGGTTGTTGTGCGCGGCCGCTCGCGCGGGGTCCAGCGCGATCGCGCGTTCGAGCGCCTCGATCGCGCGGTCGGGATCGCCGACGCGCTGGTATGCATTGCCGAGGTTGACCCAGGCCGCCGGCGAGCGCGGATCGAGCGCGATCGCCGACTCCAGCGCGTGCACCGCCTCGCCCGCCCGGCCCGCCCCGTAGAGCGCGGCGCCGAGGTGCACGCGATAGGTGGCGTTGCGGGGCGCGAGCGCCACAGCGCGCTGGAGCGCGTCGACCGCCGCGGCGCGGCGCCGCGCCGCGTGGGCGAGCATGCCCAACCCGTCCCACGCGCCGTGCAGCCCGGGATCGCGCTCGAGCGCCTCGCGGTAGCGTGCTTCGGCCTCGGGGCTCCCCGCGCGGTGGAGCGCGCGCGCCACGTCGAGGATCTCCGCAGGGGTCATCGTGATCGTGCGCGTGCTATCGTCGCCGGGGCCGTCGCGCGTACCCTGCGCGACGCCGCAATCGTATCGTGAGCGACGATCGAAACGAATCCCGGCACCCGCGCGTTCCGATTCCGCCCGGGCTCGCCAGCGCGCTCGCGACGGCGGGCCGCGTCTTCGCGCTCACCGGCGCCGGCGTGTCCGCGGAATCCGGCGTCCCGACGTTCCGCGACGCGCTCACCGGCCTGTGGGCCCGCTGCGATCCGCTCGAGCTCGCGACGCCTTCCGCGTTCGCACGGCAGCCGAAGCTCGTGTGGGACTGGTACGCGGCGCGACGCGAGGCGCTCCGCGACGCGGCGCCCAATCCGGGCCACCGCGCGCTCGTCGACATCGAGCGCCGCGTGCCGTCGTTCCTGCTCGCGACGCAGAACGTGGACGGCCTTCACGCCCGCGCCGGGAGCCGCTCGCTCGTCGAACTCCACGGCAATCTCGCGCGCGTGCGCTGCTCCCGCGAGGGGCGCGTCGTCGACCGCTGGGACGAGCCTGTGGAAGGCTCCACCACGCCGCCGCGCTGCCCGCACTGCGGCGCGTTCCTTCGACCCGACGTGGTCTGGTTCGAGGAAGCGCTGCCCGCCGAGGCGCTGGAGCGCGCCGACGACGCGGCGCGGCATTGCGACCTGATGATCGTCGCGGGCACGTCGGCGGAGGTCTACCCGGCCGCCGAACTGCCGCGGACGGCGAGGGCCGCCGGCGCGCTCGTCGTCGAGGTGAACCCGCGCGGGACGCCGCTCACGCCGATGGCCGACTTCGCGATCGCGGTGCCGGCCGGCCTTGCCCTGCCCGCATTCGTCGCGGCGGCATGGCCCGGTCACGCGGCCGGTCCGGACGGCGAATCGCCGCCCTCGCGCGCAGGCGGCGGCGCGAAGTAACCGATCGCGAGCAGCATCGCACCCACGCCGAGGAACGCGACGACGCGCTGCAGGCCCGAGAGCGCGGCGAGGTCGACGACGAACAGCTTGACGACGACCGCTGCGAGCAGCGCGGCGCCGGTCAGCCAGCGCGCTCGCGACGCACGGCGCGATGCCCACACCATCAGCACGAGCGCGGTCGCGGTCCACGCGAGCGTGAGTGCCGCCTGCACCGTCTTGTCCGACATCAGCGACGAGAGCCGCCACGGCACGCCGCCCCAGTGGTGCGATACGCGCAGGATGAAGCCGTTGCCCGCGACGAACAGCGCGCCGCCGAGCCAATGCTCGCGCGCCGCCTGCGGCATGCCCGAGTGCGCGCGCGCCCACCAGGCGAGCGCGACCAGCGCCGCCCCGAGCGTCGCGTCCAGGGGATTCGCCAACGGCAGCCACGGCAGCGGCGCGGCGTTGCCCGGCGATACGACGTTGGTTCCCACGAACCACGCCGCGAGGGCCGAGGCCACGACCCAGCCCGCGTGCTTCGCGTAGGCGTCGGGGAAGCGCGCGAACGGCCACCGCGCCATGACGCGCGGCCAGAGCGTGACCGCGAGCGCGGCCATCGCCGGCAGCGCCGCGGCGCACGCGATCCAGGCGCTGCCGCGCGGCGTCGCGCGGCCTGCCCATTCGCTGGCCTCCCACGACGCCCACACGACCAGCGCGACGGCCGAGGCCGCGTGTGCGTCGCGCAGCCAGGACGGCGCCGGTACGCGGTCCCCGTCGGAGCCTCCGTCGCCCGCGACGGCCTCGAGGGCATGCAGCGTGGCCCAATGCAGCGCCCACGCGAGCGGCCAGACGATGCCGCCCGGCCAGGCGAGCGTCGTACGCGCATCGTGAAACTGCGCAAGCCCCGCGAGCACGAGCGCGGGCGCGATGGCGGCGCCGAACCACGCGAGGCGGCTCCAGCGAATCGCCGGTCGCAGTGCGAGCGCAGCCGCGACGCTCGCCGAGACCCACGCGAGAGCGGCGTTGCCCGGACCGGGGCCGAGCCACCCGGGACGCGCGCGCACGACGTCCGCGACGCCGGCCAGCATCCACCATGCGACACCCCACGCGAACACCACCGCGACGAACGCGCGCTCCCGGGCGCCGAGGATCTCGCGATGACGGTCCGCCGACCACGCGGAGGCGAGCGCCGCGACTCCGATCATCGCCGCGCCGAAGAACGTCGCGTTCGCGAAGACCGGCATCGCCCCCCGGGGCAACCCGCCGACCACGAACGCCGCGGCGGCGCACGCCTGCAGCGCCAGGGCGAACGCGCGGGCGAGCGGCTGGTCCTGCCGGCAGCCGATCCAGTACACCGCCGCGGCCTCCAGCGCCCACCAGGCCGAGGTCCAGCGCGCGTCGACCGCGAACGGGACAGCGAGCGTCGCGAACACGACGGCGAGCGCGAGGAACGACTGCGCGAGGAGCCGCAGCCCGGGCTCCGGTCGGCGGCGCAGCGCGAGGTGGAGCACCGCGTAGATCGCCGCGACGACGGCCGCCGCGATCGCCGCGCCGTAGCGCCGGTCGGTCAGGAGCCCCGCCTCCAGCGCGAACGCGGCCACCGGCACGCCGAACACGATCAGCGCGTCCACCGGCTTGCGCGATTCGAGCGGCGCACGCCTCGCGTAGAGGATCGCCACGCCGAGGTAGAACGCGAAGTAGAGCGCGAGGAAGGGCTGGACCACGGCGAAGTGCTGCGGCGAGTACCAGCGCCATCCCCAGAAGATCCCGAGCCCGAACGTGAACACCGCGCCGAGCGCATTGAGCGCCCGCCATGCCCTGTGCCAGGCCAGCGCGAAGATCGCCGCGTTGATCACCGCGAACCACGCGAACAGCAGTGCCGGCGCCCCCGGCTCCCGCGCGACGAGGAACGGCGCGAGGAAGCCGCCGGCCATCGCGAGACCGGCCATCGCCTGCGAGTCGGCGCGCCACGCGAGCGCCACCGTGAGCGCGGCCACGGCGGCGAGCGCGACGAGCGCAGGCACCGGAGGCAGCACGTCGAACAGCCGCGACGCCGCGAACGTGGTCAGGTAGAGAACGCCCGCGCCGGCGCCTTCGAGCGACAGCGCGTATCCCGGCCGGCTCGGCGCGAGCTTGGCTCCTAGGGCAACCAGCGCGACGCCGACGAGCGCCACCAGCGCGAGCGAGGCCTCGATCGACAGCGCCAGGTGGTCCGCGAACCACGAGAGCAGGAACGCGACGCCGAAGAACAGGATCACGACGCCGACACGCGTCATCGTGTTGCCTTCGGTGAACCAGGCCCAGGCGCCGCGCCGCGGAGGCGCGCGCGAGACGAACTCCTGCGGGCTCTCCTTCGCGTCCGCGATCGCCGCGTACCCG
>JAKLIE010000449.1 GCA_022709775.1 Pseudomonadota bacterium | reverse complement strand
CCGCCCGCCTTCGTGCTCGCGCGGGCGCTCGATTTCGGCGGCGGGCGCATCGTGTCGCGCGAGCAGGTCGCCCCGCTCCGGGGCAAGCGGTTCGCGCTCGTCGTCCGCGACCTGGGCCTGGCGATGCACGTCGAGTCTACCGCGAGCGGATTCCGCGTCGCGCGCGCGCCGTACGCGCCGGACCTCTCGGTCGCGGCGACGCTGTCCGACTTCATCGCGCTCGCGCGGCGCGAGGAGGATCCCGACACGCTGTTCTTCGCGCGGCGGCTCGCCGTCGAGGGCGACACCGAGCTCGGCCTCGTGCTCAAGAACCTGCTGGACGGCATCGACTGGCGCACGGTCCTCGAGCGCGTCCTGCCGTTCCCGCGGCCGCGGCGGCCGGCGGCCTGAGGCTGCCGCCGCCGCTCCCGCCGTCGGCACGGGCGGCCGCGCCCGGCGGGCGGCCGCGCGCGGTACCATCGCGCCGATGCGCACGCGCCCCCCCGACGATCCGCAGCGCCGGCCGCTGCACGACGAGATCCACGCGCGGCCGCCCGCCCGGCTCTGCGCGCCCGAACGGATCGCGCACCTCGCGCTGCGCATTCCGCCCGAGGCGCGTGCCGCCGAGGAGGCGGCGATCACCGCGCTCGCCTCGCAGCACGGGCTGGCGGCACCCTCGTTCGCCGGCGGCTACCTGTGGATCGACTGCGGCGCGTTCCGGCTCAAGTGGGAGCGTCACACCGAGTACACCGGCATCACGGTGTTCCGCGCGATGGGCCCGGACGACCCGCCGGACACGCGCGCGCTCGACGCGGTGCCCGCGGTCTGGCGCGCGAGCCTGCCGGGCACGACGATCGTCTATGCGGAGGTCGACGTGCGGCGCGGAGGCGCGGGCGACCTCGATGCCGCGATCGGATCGTTCGGCGACGCGACGGTCATCGGCGCGCGGGTGTCGGACGGCTCGGGCATCGCGCTCACCGACCTCGGGATGGACGAGGACGGCTGCACGAGGTTCGTCGTGATCGACCTCGCGCTCACGGGCCGGCAGGCGGGCCGCCTCGCGCAGCGTCTCCTCGAGATCGAGACCTACAGGATGATGGCGCTGCTCGCGTTCCCGGTCGCGCGCGACGCGGCGGGCCCGCTCCGCGACGCGGAGCGCAGGCTCGCGGCGATCACGGAGCGGATGGTCGCGATGGGCGCGTCGGACGAGGGGGCGCTGCTCGACGACCTGATGCACCTCGCGGCGGAGGTCGAGCAGCGCGATGCGACGACGAGGTTCCGCTTCGGCGCCGCGCACGCGTACTTCGGCCTCGTCCGCCAGCGCATCGCCGAGTTGCGCGAGGAGCGGATCGCCGGGGTGCAGACGATCGAGGAGTTCATGGAGCGCCGGCTCGCGCCCGCGATGGCGACCTGCGCGTCGGCCGCGCGGCGGCAGGAGGAGCTGTCGGCGCGCATCGCCCGTGCGGGCCAGCTGCTGCGCGCCAAGGTCGAGGTGACGCTCGAGCGCCAGAACCAGTCGCTGCTCGAGTCGATGAACCGGCGCGCGCGGCTGCAGCTGCGCCTGCAGCAGACGGTCGAGGGGTTGTCGATCGCGGCGATCACCTACTATGCGGCCGGACTCGTCGGCTACCTCGCGAAGGCGGCGAAGTCGCTCGGCGTCGGCCTCGACGTCGATCTCGCGATCGCGGTGGCGATCCCGGCGATCGCCGTGGCGCTCTGGCTCGCGCTCCGCCGCATCCGCGGCGGCATCGGGCACGAGTGATCCCCGATGAGCGCCGACGAACGCAGCGTCCAGTTCGCGAGCGACAACAACGCCGGCATCGCGCCCGAGGCGCTGGAGGCGCTCGTGCTGGCGAACGCCGGGCACTCGGCGGGCTACGGGGACGACCGGTGGACGCGCGCGGCCGCGGACTCGGTGCGCCGCACGTTCGACGCGGACGTGCCGGTCTACTTCGTGCTGACGGGCACCGCGGCGAACGCGCTCGCGATCTCGGCGATCTGCCGACCGACGGATGCGGTCGTCTGCCACGAATTCGCTCACGTGAACGTCGACGAGTGCGGCGCGTGCGAGGCGTTGAGCGGCGGAGCGAAGCTCCTCGCCGTCGCCGGTCCCGGCGCGAAGGTGACGCCCGAGGCGTTCGTCGCGCGCGCCGTGGCGCACGACGAGCACGCTTCGCGGCCTCGTGCGCTCTCGCTCACGCAGGCGACCGAGCTCGGCACCGTCTACGCGCCGGGCGAGCTGCGCGCCCTCGCCGACGCCGCGCACGCGCGCGGGATCAGGGTGCACATGGACGGCGCGCGCTTCGCGAACGCCGTGGCGGCGCTGGGCTGCGCGCCTGCGGACCTCGCGCAGCACGCCGGCATCGACGTGCTGGCCTTCGGCGGCACCAAGAACGGGCTGCCGCTCGGCGAGGCGCTGGTCTTCTTCGACGCGGCGCTCGCCGACGAGTTCGCGCGCCGCCGCAAACAGGCGGGGCACCTCGCCTC
>JAKLIE010000448.1 GCA_022709775.1 Pseudomonadota bacterium | reverse complement strand
TCGAGGTCCTCGACACGGCCGAGGCGGCGCTGAGGAATGCGCCGGACCAGCGCCCGACCGCCCTCGGTCTCGAAGAAGTCGCGGTTGAGCGGCGTCTCGACGTAGCCTGGCGCGAGAGCGTTGACACGGATCCGGTGGCGCGCGAGCTCGAGCGCCATCGCCTTCGTGAGCTGCACGAGCGCGGCCTTCGAGACCGCGTAGGGCGCGACCTGCGCCGCGACGCGGTCGGCCAGCACGGACGCGATGTTGACGATCGTGCCCGCGCGATCCGCATCCTTGAGTCGACGGGCGACCGCCTGGGCGACGCGCCACGCGCCATCGAGGTTGACGTCGAGGACCGACGCCCAGTCGCGCTCGGTCAGGTCGAGGAAGGGCCTCGTGATCGCGACGCCGGCGTTGTTCACCAGCACGTCGACGGCGCCGAACGCCGACGCGGCCTCGTCGATCGCGGCGTCGACGCTCGCGCGGTCGGTCACGTCCATCCTGACGGCCGCCACGCGGAAGCCCTCCTCCGCCATCCCGGACGCGATCGCGCGGCCGTCGTCGATGCGCCGCCCGGCCAGCGCGACCGCGGCGCCCGCGCGCGCGAGCATGCGCGCGAAGTCGCGGCCCAACCCGCCGAAGGCGCCGGTGACCAGCGCGACCTTGCCGTCGAGTCTCATCTGCATGGATCGGAGTCTAGCAAGCGACCGCCCGAATCAGGGTCAGACCCCGCTTTCCCCGAAATCAGGGTCTGACCCTACTTTTCCTCCCTTTCGCGAAATCCGGGTCTGACCCTACTTACTCGCGCGAAATCCGGGTCTGACCCTACTTACTCGAAATCAGGGTCTGACCCTACTTACTTGACCCTACTTACTTGACCCGACCTACTTTCCGCGCATCCTGCTCGGAAACTGGGGTCTGACCCTACTTTTCGAGGTGCAGATGCAGGACCTTTCCCGACGCCGTCCGGCGGGACGGCTCGCGCACGACGCGCAGCATCCGCGCCTCGCGCCACTGCATCTCCATCAGCCTCTCGCCGCCGCTCCCGCCGCCGACGGCGTCCAGGAACGCGTCCGCGACGGCGTCTTCGTCGAGCTCGCCGACCGACGGATCGACGACCAGCACGACCTCGGGCCGCGCGCGTTCGTCGTCGAGGCGCTCGACGAGCTGCCAGTCGGCCGGCCGGCCGCCGAAACGTGCGGGCATCGCCTCCTCGAGGACGCGGATCACGTCGACGTCCAGGAGCGTGATGCCGCCGGCCGTCAGCTTCTCGAACGAGCGCACGTCGCGGATGTGGAGCCCCCATCCGTCCCGTGCGAGGCCGCAGCCGCAGTCCCGCCGCTCGAGCGTCGCGCGGTCGCCCATGCAGACGTTGACGAGCATCAGGGGCGCCGTGTCGAGCAGGGACGTGACGAGCATCGCATCGTGCGGAATGCCGGGCAACCCGCGACCGGGGCCCGGCTGGATCAGCGCGTGACGGTCATCGAGGAAGTGCATGTCGTCTGCCGCGTGCGGGTGCCCGCACGCGAACGAGAGGATGTCGGTCTCGGTCGCGCCCATCCTCGGCAACGCGACCGCGCCGGCGGCCTCGACCGCGGCGCGTCGCGCCGTGGTCGTCGGCTCGCCCCCCATCGTGAAGCGTGCGCCCCGAAGGTCGACGCCCGCCTTCATAGCCGCCTGGCAGATCAGCACCGCGGTGCTCGCGTAGCCCCACAGGTGCGGCGTGCGTCCGTCCGCGAGCTCGTCGCCCATCCAGCGCACGACCGGAGAGGGATCGTCGAACGTCGCGAGCGTCGGTCCCGGCAGCGGCACGCCCGCGAGCAGGCTGCCGAGCCGCATCGCGCGCACGCCCCAGCGGTAGCGCGGCGAGAGCCCCGGCGCCGCCACGTCGATCGGCGTGAACCATCGCACGGGCGGCCGCCCGCCCTTCGCGAACTCGAGCGGATTGGTGACCGACGTGCCGCCCGGGACGCCGTGGTGCGCGTGCGACCAGTCCCGCCCGCCGTGCGCGTCGAGCGCGAGGTGCGTGTTCACCGCGTGGTCGCGCACGAACCCGAGGTCGATCGGCACCGGCGTGCGCGCGCCGCGGCTGCCGCTGGATTCCGAAAGACCGTGGACGACCGCGCGCGGATTCACGAGCGTCGCCGGATCGACGGTGAACGCGAGGCTCCCGCGCACGACCGGGCGGCGCCCCTTGTACTCGTCGCCGGCAAGGCGGACGCCGGCGGCGCACAGCATCGTCAAGGTCCCCTCGACACCGTCCCGGCGCACCGACGCGGCGACGTCGTCCTGCGTGGCTCCGGCATGTTCCATCAGGCGCGCATAAGGGGAGCCCGGCGCGCGACACGCCTCGGCGAAGCGCGCGAGGAAGCGCGCCTCCCGCCGTGCGAACCGGTCGCGCACGATCGCGCGCATCTCGTCGACCGCGAGCGGAGTGCGCAGGAATCCGGGCAGCGCCGAGAGGAAGCGCATGCCGACCGTGAGATCGTCGCGGCTGAGCCGCCGCATCCG
>JAKLIE010000447.1 GCA_022709775.1 Pseudomonadota bacterium | reverse complement strand
GCTGGCCCGTGTTCCACAAACCGGGCAAGGCGTCCGATGCGGGCGGCTGACGGCCCGTCTCGCCGCGCGACTGCGGCAGTTCAGGGATCGGTCCCCGCAACCGCGGCGTGGCGGGCGCGCAATTCCTCGAACGAGACGATCTCGCCGGCGATCGCGCTCGCCGCCACCGTCGGCGGGCTCGCGAGCCAGACCTGGCCCGGCCCCGAGCGGCCGGGGAAGTTCCGGTTGATGGCGCTCACCGTCACCTGCCCGGCCGACGTCGAGGCGCCGGGTCCGCAGTTCGCGCATGCGCCACAGGCCGGCGCGAGCATGGTCGCGCCGACCGCCTCGAACGCCTCGAGGTATCCGCGCCGGATGCAGTAGTCGCGCACGTCGACGGTGCCGAACTGCAGGTAGAGCGCGACGCCCGGCGAAACCTTGAGCCCGCGGCCCGCCGCCCACGCGAGCACGGCGTGGTAGCCGTCGAAGTCCTCGCGCTTGCCGGCCGTGCAGGATCCGCCATAGGCGATGTCGATCCGGGGCCGGGTCGCGAGATCGGAGAGCTCCACGCCGTTGCCGGGGTCGCCGGGTCGCGCGACCCTCGGCGCGAGTGCCCGGCCGTCGACCCGGATCGTGTCCGCGTACGCCGCCCCGGGATCGCTTTTCATCCACGGCTCGATCGCGACGTCGACGCCGCGCCGCTCGCGGACGAATCGCACGGTCTCGTCGTCAGGCTCGACGATGCCGGTGAACCCACCGAGTTCGGCGGTCATGTTCGTGAGCGTCGCGCGCTCGTCGGTCGCGAGCGCTCGGACCGCGGAGCCGCCGAACTCGAACACCTTGCCCACGCCCGCTCCCGCGCGGATCGCCGGCAGGGCCAGCAGGTGCAGCGCGACGTCCTTGGCCGTGACGCCCGCCGCGAGCGGTCCGTCGATCTCGACGCGTAGCACCTGCGGCACCGTGATGCGGATCGCGCCGGTCACGAACGCGTTCGCCATGTCGGTCGTGCCGACGCCGAAGGCAACGCAGCCCAGCGCGCCGCTGTGCGGCGTGTGGGAGTCGGTTCCGGCGATGAGCTGGCCGGGCAACGCATATCGCTCGGCGACGATGGCGTGCGAGATGCCTTGCGAGCCGGCGTTGCGTGGGTCGCCCGCGCGCAGCCCGGGCTCGAGGTACCCGTGCGCCGCGAGGCGATGACGCGCGACGAAGGCGCGATGCGCGTCGGAGAGCCCGCGCACGTCGCCGACGAGTCCCCGCTCCACGTGCGCCGGGCTCGCATGCACGTACGACAGGTGGTCCTCGAACGCGAGGATCGTTTCCGGCTCGTGCAGCGCGACGTCCGAACCGAGCTCGCGCTCGATCAGGTGCGCGGCCATGCCCGTGTAGTACTCGTGGATGAAGCGGAGATCCGCCCGGACGAAGCCCCCCTCCCCGGCCGTCGCGGGCGCCTGCGTGTCCTGCGTCGCGAGCGCGTGGCGCGCGACGATCTTGTGGAAGAGCGAGCGGGGAGCCTCGCCGTCGGCGTCGCGAGCGTCGTGCGGAACGGCACGGATCGCATCGCCGCGGAGTCGCGCGCGCCCGTAGGCGAGCAATCCCCCGTGCCGCAGGATCTCCGCGGCGAGCGCGTCGCGCCCCGCGAGCAGCTCGTCGAGCCCGATCGCCTCGCCCCGCTCGATGCGCTCGGCGAGCGAGAGATCGGTGGACGTGTAGAGGCCGACGTTGTCGGCGTTCTGCCGGTAGATGCGCTCGAAGGACTCCGCGATCACCAGCCGCACGCCCGCAGCTCGCTCAGCGACGACGCTGTGCTCGCGCGAGCTGCCCTTGCCGTAGCGTCGTCCCGCGACGACGACCTCGATGCCCGCCCGGCGGATCGCGTCGCGGCCGATCGGGAGCTCGTCTCCCGCCTTGAAGCCGACGTACGCGTGGCGTCCGAGCGCCGCGTCGAAGTGCACCATCGCCGGCAGCGGCGTGATCTCGTCGGTCGAGACGTCGCTGCGCAGCGGCGCCGCCTCGTCCCGGGTCACGCGCCGACCGCCGAGCTGCGCGCGGACGAGGTCCGGCCGCCCGGCCAGCCGGAGCACGCGCGGATGGAAGCGCAGCGGGCTCCGGGAGGGCTCCACCCTACTGCGCCTCGACGCCCGCCTTCCTGACGAGCTTCGCGTACTTGTCGAGCTCGGAGCGGAAGAACTGCGCCGCGTACTCGGGCGTCGACACGTTGATCGTGTTGCCCTGCTTCGCCATCGCCTCGCGAACGTCGGGCGCGTTGAATGCCGCGACGAACGCCTCGTTGACGCGCCCGACGTCGGGGGCCGGAAGCTTCGCCGGACCGATCACGGCGAACCATCCTCCGACGAGGTAGTTCGGCATCCCCTGTTCGACGAACGTCGGGATGTCCGGCGCGGCGGCGAGGCGCTTCGGCGTGGCGACGCCGATGGCGCGCAGCGCGCCGCTCTTCAGGTGCTGCTGGATCGAGGGCAGCGCGAGCGTCCCGAAGTCGACCTGCCCGCCGATCAGG
>JAKLIE010000446.1 GCA_022709775.1 Pseudomonadota bacterium | reverse complement strand
GACCGACGCCGAGCGCACGCCGCCGTCGAGCGCCATCTCGCCCACGTACTCGCCCGGGCCGTGGAACGCGATCGCGAACTCGCGGCCCTGCGCGTTGCTCGCATACACCTTCACGCGCCCCGACAGGATGATGTAGAGCGCGTCGCCGGTGTCGCCCTCGTGGATCAGCACCGCGTTCTTCGGGAACGTGCGCACGACGCCGGTCTCGGCGATCGCGCGCAGCGTCGCCTCGTGGAGCGGGGCGAAAGGGTCCTGCGGAATCGGCGGCGCGGTCGAGGACGACACGGAGGGATCGGGCGCTGGCGGCGGAAGGTGCGACGATCGTAGCACGCGCGCGACCGCCGCACGATGCCCCGGATCCGCGCGGACGCCGGGTCGCCCCGAGCGCGCGCCGGCCCCGGGCGGGAGGCTCGCGCAGGTGAGTTTCCGGGGACGTCAGCTGTACTTGCGCAGGTCCTCGATCACCTTGCCGTCGTTGGGCAGGTCGCCCGGCGCGTGGAAGCTGACCTCGCCGCGCAGCTTCGTCACCTCGCGGATCGACGCGAGGATCGCCTCCGCGTGCGACGACGCGTTCAAGGCGACCTCGACGTGCAGCGTCATCCGGTCCTGCGACTCCGGGTTGTCGACGACGAGCCGCGCCTTCGCGACCTCGGGGTGCCGCCGCACGATCGCGGCGACCTGCGACGGGTGCACGAACATGCCCTTCACCTTCGTCGTCTGGTCGGCGCGCCCCATCCACCCCTTGATGCGGACGTTCGTGCGGCCGCAGGGCGAGACGCCGGGCAGGAACGCGGACAGGTCGCCGGTCCCGAAGCGGATCAGCGGGTAGTCGGTGTTGACGAGCGCGGTGACGACGACTTCGCCGACCTCGCCCGGCGGCACCGGATCGCCGGTGCCCGGGCGCACGATCTCGACCAGCACGCCCTCGTCGACGACGAGCCCGTCGCGCGCGGGCGTCTCGTAGGCGATGCTGCCGAGGTCCGCGGTCGCGTAGGCCTGGTAGGCGGCGATGCCTCGCGCGGCGAGCGCGTCGCGCAGGCTCGGCGGAAACGCCTCGCCGGACACCAGCGCCTTGCGCAGACTCGCGATCGGCGTGCCGACCTCGTCGGCCTTCTCGAGGATGATCCTGAGGAACGAAGGCGTGCCGACGTACGCGTCGGGCCTCAGGTCCGCCATCGCCTGCACCTGCTGCTCGGTCTGGCCGGTTCCGGCGGGAAACACGGTGCAGCCGAGCGCGTGCGCGCCGGTCTCGAGCATCGATCCCGCGGGCGTGAAGTGATAGGCGAACGTGTTGTGCACGAGGTCGCCCATGCGGAATCCGGCTGCGTACAGCGCGCGCGCGAGGCGCCAGTAGTCCGGCGCCGCGCCTTCCGGTTCGTAGATGGGGCCCGGCGACGCGAACACGCGCTTCGCACCCGCGCGTCCGCCGCCCCAGCCCGAGGCCGCGAGCCCGCCGAACGGACGCGACGCCTTCTGCAGGTCGGAGAGTTCGGACTTGCGCGTGACCGGCACGCGCGCGAGCGCCGCGCGGCTCGTCACCCCCGCCGGATCGACGTCGGCGAGCAGCCGCGCGAACGCGGGTGCGTGCGCCTTCGCGTGCGCGAGCTGTTTCGGCAGCCGCTCGAGGATCGCGTGTTCGCGCGCCCCGGGGTCGCGCGTTTCCAGGGCATCGTAGTGGTCGCTCATCGGCATGCCTTTCGTGGCGGGCGGCGCGCTGCGGCGGCGGTCGCGTCGCGGAAGGATCGGAGGGCCCCCGCGGTCAACTCGCGTGCCCCTGCGGGCGCGGCGGCAGGATCGCGGCGGCGGCGGACTGGCTGTAGGCGGGAATCTTGCGCACGGCGACCTGGTAGCCGACGTGCAGGAGCTCGTAATGACCCGCGTAGCAGGCGCGGAACGCGTCCACGGCGATCCTCGGATTGCGCTCGGGACGGGCGAACCAGTCCCACGCGTAGTCGTCGAAGATCATGACGCCACCGGCCGCGAGCAGCGGCCATGCGAGCACGGCGTCGGCGATGACGTCGGCAGCGGCGTGCGACGCGTCCACGTAGACGAACTCGTAGCGGCCGTCGAGCCGGCGCAGCACGTCCGCGCTGCCTCCGACGTGCGTCTCCACCCGGTCGCGCCATGGCGCGACGTTGGCCTCGAAGCGCTCGCGCACCCCGGCCATCGACACGTCCATCGACGGGTACTCGTCGGAACCCTCGAACGTGTCGATGCAGTCGATGCGCGCGCCCGCGCCGGTCAGCACGTTGGCGAGCAGCCAGCAGGTGGCCCGGCCCTCGAAGCAGCCGATCTCGAGCGCCCTCGCGCCGGCGCGCCCGACCAGCGGCGCGAGCAGCCGCGTCCAGACCGGCACGTGGCTGTCGAACCAGTCGCGCGTGAACGCGCCCTGCGCCGCGGTCACGATCGACGAGCTCCGTCCGGTCCGGCGTTCGCGGCCGGACGGCGTGCGCGGTGGTCGCGCGGCGGGAGTCGCGGCATGTCGGGACCGGGCA
>JAKLIE010000445.1 GCA_022709775.1 Pseudomonadota bacterium | reverse complement strand
GATCAGGCCCGCGATCGCGATCTGCCCGGCGAATCCGAGCGCGGCGCCGGCGTTGTCGGCGAGGCGGTCGGCCAGCGCGGGGCGCGGCGGCTCGGGGGGCGGCGCGGCCTTCGCCGGCGCGTCCGGTTCCTTGCGCCCCGCGACCTCGGCGGCCGTCTTGTCGAGCTCCTTCGCGGCCTCCTGCACGTGCGAGATCGGCCCGGGCCCCGACGCCTGCCAGCGGTGCACGATCGAGCGCAGCTTGCGCGCGGCGGCCGGCAGCTCGGCGACCGCGGCCGAGACGTCGTCCGCGAGCCACCAGGCCGACGCGCCGGTCGCGCCGGCGAGCGCCGCCATCACGAGCACGGCACCGGCCGCGCGCGGGACGCGCACGCCCTCCAGCGCGCGCACGAGCGGCCGCAGCGCGTAGCTCGCGAGGAGCCCCAGCACGAGGGGGACGAGCAGCGGCGCCGCGAGCTTCGCGGCGGCGATCCCCGCGAGTACGGCGAGTGCGACGAGCGCGACGGTCTGCGCGCGCCAGCCGCGGCCAGGCGTCGGCGCGGCGTGACTCACTTCGGCTTCGACTTGTCGGCGGCGCGCTCGATCGCCTCGCCGCCGGCGGCGATGTCCTTGCCGGCGCCCTGGATCGTGTTGCAGCCCGCGACGAGCGCGAGCGCGCCGGCGAGCACGAGTGCGAGGATCCTGTTCATGGCGTTTCTCCTGGGTTGACGAGGGTCGGTCGGCGCACCCGGGGCGCGCGAGCCGGGAAGCGCGGCGCGGCGCGTCGCGCGCATGCCATCCGCGTCGCCGCCGCGCCGCGCGTCAGGACGGTGCGACGCGGCCCCGCGCGAGCTCGGAAAGCATGTCGACCGCGCGCTCGTATTCGCACGCCTTGTCGAAGATCGCGTCGGCGCCGAGCGCGAGGCTGCGATCGCGGTACTGCGGGATCGCGAACGTGGTGAGCACGACGATCTTCGCGCCGAGCGGCCTCGACGGCCCGATCGCGCGCAGCACGCCGAGCCCCGTCCCCTGCTTCAGCTGCAGGTCGAGGAGCACCGCGTCCCAGCTTCCGTCGGAGAGCGCCTCGACCGCCTGCCACTCGGTGTCCGCGTGGCCGACGACGTCGATCGCGCCGGTGGCCGTGAGCGACTCGATCAGCCGCTCTCGGATCATCGGGTTGTCCTCGACGAGGAACACGCGCAGTGACATCGCTGGGTCCGTGCAGAAGGCGTCGCCTGGCGGGCGGCGCTCACTCGATCAGCTTGTTCTTGATCGCGTAGTAGGTGAGGTCGGCGTTGGTCTTCATGCCCATCTTCTCGAGCACGCGCGACCGGTAGGTGCTGACGGTCTTCACCGACAGGAACAGCTCGGCGGCGATCTTCGACACCGGCATGCCGCCGGCGAGCTTGCAGAAGATCTGGAACTCGCGCGGCGACAGGCTCGCGTGCAGCGGCGCGTCGCCGCGCCCGCTCACGCCGTCGGCGAGCACCTGCGCGAGGCCCTGGCTCACGTACTTGCGGCCGTGCGCGACCGTGCGGATCGCCGCGACGAGTTGCGCCGAGGCGCTCTCCTTGCTCACGTAGCCCGCCGCGCCCGCGCGCAGCATGTTGACCGCGTACTGCTCCTCGGCGTACGCCGAGAGCATGAGCACCGGCATCTCGGGGCGGATCTGCTTGAGCTGCTTCAGCGTGTCGACGCCGTTGCGGTCGGGCATCGAGATGTCGAGCAGCACGACGTCGTACGGCTCGGCGCGCACCATCGACACGGTCTCGGCGCCGGTCGCCGCCTCGCCCGCGACCGACATGTCCGACTGATCGGACAGGAACTGGCGCAGGCCCGCACGGACGATCGCGTGGTCGTCGGCGATGAGGACGCGGATCATCGGTCGGGGGCGCCAGGGCGGTGCGGGGCAATGCTCATCGAATCGGTCGCGCGTGTCGTAGCCATGGCCGACATGGTACGGATCGCCCGCCGGCGACCTGATCGGTCGACGTAGGATAGCTCTGTCGGCGTACGTCCTACAAACGGGCGCGAACGCCCCGTTGCGTTCCCGAGGACCGGTCCCCGGGGCGTCGGAGGGCCATGCGCTAGAGTAGCGGCCTCGCCCGCCCCCGCCCCCGAATGTCCTCCCGTCCCATCGTCCCCCTGATCCTGTCCGGCGGCGCCGGCACGCGCCTGTGGCCCCTGTCGCGGGAGACGGCTCCGAAGCCGTTCATGCGCCTCCCGGACGGGGGCACGCTGCTGGGCCGGACGGCGGCACGGGCGCTCGCGATTCCCGGCGCGGGCCCGATCGTGACCGTCACTCGCGACGAGCACTACTTCGCCACGCGCGACGCGTATTCGGGGCTGCCCGCCTCCGCGCAGGATCGCTCGGTGTTCCTGCTCGAGCCCTTCGGCCGCAACACGGCGCCCGCGGTCGCCATCGGCGCGCTGTGGACCGCGAAGCACGTCGGCGAGGACGTCCCGATCCTCGTGCTTGCGGCCGATCACCTGATCCACGACGTCGATGCGTTCGTCG
>JAKLIE010000444.1 GCA_022709775.1 Pseudomonadota bacterium | reverse complement strand
CCGTTGCCCGAGGTGCGCGCCGAGATCGACGATGCGCTGGCGCAGGCCGGCCGCGAACGATTCATCCTCGCTCCCGGATGCACGCTGCCGTCGTTCACGCCGCAGCGCACGCTGCGGCACGTGCGCGACTACACATTGCGAACCTGAGCGGCGACGAGCTCGGTCGGGTTCTGCGCAGGGTTGGAAGACCGGGGTCAGTCCCCCTGACGTCCGACCGCACGCAGCGACGCCGCGCCGACCAGCCCCGCCGCGCGCACCAGCCGCGCGATCTCCGCCCGCTCCGCGTCGTCGACCGGCAGCTGCGGCTCGCGCACCGTCGCGTGCGGGAAGAGCCCCTGCAGCTTCAGCACCTCCTTCATGCGCGGCCGGTAGTCGCGGATCGGCGCGCGCCAGCAGTGGCGCGCGAGCGGCCCCAGGCGCGCCCAGATCGCGTGCGCGCGCTGGTAGTCGTGCCGGACGACCGCCGCGTGCATCTCGACGAGTTCCGCGGTTGCCGTTCCGGCGAACCCGATCAGCGCGCCGTCGCACCCGAGGATCATCGCCTCGAGGATGAACGTATCGCTGCCGGTGAGGATGCCGATCCTGCGCGGCAGCACGCGCGCCGTCTCGATCGTCTCGATCGTCTTCGTCGTGTCGAACGAGGCTTCCTTCAGCCCGATGATCCGGGGAATCGCGGCGAGCCGGGCGAGCGTGTCGGGCGGGAAGTCGGGACCCCAAGCGACCGGGAACTGGAACGCGAACATCGGCAGGCCGACGCCGTCGGCGATCGCGCGGTGGTAGCGCTCGATCATCTCGCCGGGGACGGGCTTGCCGAGGAACGTCGGGAACGGCGGGAAGATCGCGAGCGCCTCGGCGCCTGCGGCGGCGAGCTCGCGTCCCCAGCGCACCGCGTCGCGCGTGGAACCCGCGATCAGCCCGGACACGAGCGGGCACGCGCCGCCGATCGCGCGCTTCGATGCGTCCAGCACGGCGAGCTGCTCGTCGCGGTCGAGCGCGGGCCCCTCGCTCGCGTCCATGTTCATCGCGATCGCCGTCGGCCGCTGCGTCGCGATCCACGATAGATAGGGGACGAGCGCGCCGAAGTCGATCGACTGGTCGGGGTGCATCGGCAGGAACGGCGCGGCGACGATGCCGCGAGCTTCGAGCTTCATCATGAACCTCCGGGCGCGGGCCCGGCGCCGTGCAGCACGCCGCGCGCGAGGAAGATGTCGGTGATCGCCTGCGCGATATCGGTGAACTCGCGCGAGCGCCGCGCGTCGAGCCCGCGCGGGCGCGGCATGTGCACGTCGAACACGCGCTCGATGCGTCCCGGGCGCGGGCTCATCACGACCACGCGGTCGGCGAGCAGCACCGCCTCGTCGACCGAGTGCGTGATGAACAGGACCGTCTTGCGCGACGCCATCCACAAGGCCTCGAGATCGAGCCGCATCTGCTCGCGCGTCAGCGCGTCGAGCGCGCCGAACGGCTCGTCCATCAGGAGCAGCGGCGCGTCGTGGATCAGGGCGCGCGCGATGGACACGCGCTGCCGCATGCCGCCGGACAGCTCGTGGGGATGGCGGTCGGCGAAGTCCTTCAGCCCGACCTGCTCGAGAAGCTTCTTCGCGCGATCGCGATAGGCGCGCGGGTCCAGGCCGCGCAGCTCGACCTGCACGAGCACGTTGTCGAGCGCATTGCGCCAGTCGAGCAGCACCGGGCTCTGGAACACGATGCCGAGCTCGGTCTGCGGACGGTCGACGATGCGGCCGGCGACGCGGACCTCGCCGGCCGTCGCCAGGTGCAGGCCGGCGACCAGGCGAAGCAGCGTGCTCTTGCCGCAGCCGGACGGGCCGACGATCGCGAGGAACTCGCCCTCGCGGATCGCGAGGTCGACGGCCGCGAGCGCCTGCGTCTCGCGGCCGTGCCGCCGGTAGGTTTTCGCGACGCCGGCGAGCTCGACGTACGGACGGCCGCCCGGAGCCCGCGCGGGAAGCGCGTCGTCGCGCGCCTTCTCGCCGTCGTAGGCGACCCGCAGCGTCACGCTCGCGCCTCCCGACCGCCGCTTCGCGTCACGGCACGAACTCGTTCGTGTGGAACGCCGTCCAGGGCTGGTCGGTCTTGAGGTCGCGGTAGGCCTTGAGGATCGTGATCGTCTGGTCCCAGTCGGCCTGCGCGCCCCAGCCGATCCGGCCCTTCGACGCCTTCGAGTCGAGCAGCTCGAAGTCCACCAGCATCTGGTCCAGCGTGGACTGGCGGTTGAGGTCGGGCTTCGCCTTGAGCGCGGCGTCGACGGCCGCGCCGGGATTCTTCTTCGCCTCCTCCCAGGACCTGACCGAGGCCCGGACGAAGCGCTTCACGAGGTCGGGGTTCGTCTTGAGCAGGTCGGTCTTCGCGACGATCGTCATGCCGACGATGTTCGCGCCCCAGTCGGCGTAGCGCATCGCCGCGGGCTGGAAGCCGCGCTGCTTGATCAGGAAGTACTGGTCGTCCGCGCCGCCCAGCAGCGCGTCGGCCCGCTTCTCG
>JAKLIE010000443.1 GCA_022709775.1 Pseudomonadota bacterium | reverse complement strand
GCCTTGAGGAACGAGGGGTCGAACGAGGTGCCGTGGGCGTCGTTGAGGGCCGCGACGATGAGTTCCGGGTTGGTGTCGGTCACCGATCGGCCGAAGATGCACAGTCCGAGGGAATCGGCGGTGGCGGCGCCGACCTGCGCGCCGAGGCTCGCTGCGACCAGCTCTTCAGTGGTCTTGCCGTTGCAGTCGAAGCCCGGCAGGTTGCCGACCGTGTGGTCGGCGCCCTGCGCGGTCAGCATCATCGAGATCCCGGTCACTTCGATCACGCGCGGGTCGTAGGCGCTGATGCCCTGGCGCTTGATGACGGGCACGCGGGCGACGCCGTAGTGCTCCCCCACACGCGCGGCGCCCTGCGCGAGCAACCGCCCGCGCTCCGTCCCGGCGCGTATGTCCTCGAGCGCCGCCATCATGAACGCGGCGTCGCCGAAAGCGCCCTGGCCGGCCTCCATCAGCACGCCCAGCGTCGCGCCGATCTCGATCGTGTCGATGCCCAGGTCGTTGACCACCGCGTTGAGCCGCGCGACGTCGTCCGGGTCCTCGAGGCCGCAGTTGCTGCCCATCAGGCCGAGCGTCTCGTACTCTAGCGGCGAGACGAGCTCCTTGCCCGCGTCGTCCATGTAGACGTTGCTGCACTCGATCATGCAACCGGGCATGCAGGCGTGCGCGGTCTGGCCGCCGCGCGCGAGGTTGCGCTCGCGGATGTGCGCGCCGCCGAGCTTGAAGGACTCCTTGTCCGGCGTGAGCTGGCCCGCGCTGAAGTTGCGCACGGGAAGTCCCCCGACGTAGTTCGTGAAGTCGCCGACGGCGGCGGTGCCGAAGCGCTTGAACGAGTCGATCGCGGCCTCCTTGCCGAGCTTCGCGCCATACTCGCGCACCGCACCCATCACCTTCTTGCGGTCGTGGAACGTCGGCATCTTGTGCTGGTCCACGACGATCGCCTTGACGCGCTTGACCCCCATGACCGCGCCCACGCCCCCGCGCGCGGCGAGCCGGGACGGCCGCCCGTCGGTGTCGGCGAACGCGATGCCGGCGACGAGGCCCAGGTACTCGCCCACCGGTCCGCAGATCGCGTAGCTGATCTTGCGGCCGTAGCGCTCGAAGAGCCGGCGCGCGACCTCGTTGTTGCCGAGCCCGAGGAATTCGCGCGCGTCCTCGAAGGCGACGTCGCCTTCCTTCGTGATCCGGATCAGCGTCCAGTCGGAGCAGGCGCCCTCGAGCGTGAAGCCGGCGATCTCGCACTGCCCGAGCGCGAACGCGAAGGTGCCGCCCGCATTCGCTTCCTTGATCCCGCCCGTCAGCGGGCTGCGGCAGCCGACGCTCAGCCGGTTCGCGTTCGAGAAGTTCGTCCCTGCGAACGGGCCCGCGGAGAAGATCAGCGGATTGGCCGGCGACAGCGGGTCCACCTCGTAGATGCGCCGGTCGAGGAGCGTTCGTGCGATGTAGTGGCGTCCGGCCCGGACGATGCGCTCGCCGTGGAGCTCCTCGCGCGACACCGAGCGGCCCGCGAGGTCGATGCCGAGGTAGGTTCGCATGGTCGTTTCCTTTCTCGAGATTCTGTCGGGCGATCCGCCGGCCGCTCAGGCCGGCGCGGACCCCGGGGAGGCGGCGCGTCGGCGGTAGCGCCAGGCGACCAGCGCCAGGAACGCGGCGGCGGCGACCCATCGCGCCGCGCCGGTCTGCGCGAGGAGCGCGATCGCGAGCGCGAACAGCGCGGCGCGCAGCGGCGTCGCTACGAGGCCGAAGAGCCAGCCTTCGAACGCGACGACGAGGCACATCGCGCCCATCAGGACGAAACCGATCGTCGTGACGACCGTCGTCGCGTCGCCCATCAGGAGCACCCCGGGCTGGTTGACGAACACCAGCGGAAGCACGAATGCGACGATGCCGACGCGGCAGGCGAGGAACGCGACCGCGATCGGGTTGGCGCGCGCGATCGACGCTGCCGCGAACGCGGCCACGGCCACCGGAGGCGTGATCGCCGACAGCGACGCGAAGTAGACGATGAACAGGTGCGCGGGCAGGAGCTCGATCTTGAGGGCGAGCAGCGCGGGGGCCGCCAGCACCGCGGCGAGCGCGTAGACGGCCGGCGTGGGCATCCCCATCCCGAGCAGGATGATGACCGCCGTGGCCACGAGCAGCGTCAGCGCGTAGCTGCCGCCGGCCATGGTGAACATGCCCGAGCTGATCTTGCCGGTCAGGTCGGCCATCGACAGCGTGCCGACGACGAGGCCGGCCACGGCGCAGGCGATCCCGACGCCGACCAGCTGGCCCATGCCGTTGTTGAGCCCGGCGACGATCGAGGCGACGAAGGCTCGCGGCGACCGGTTTCGCAGGAATCCGATGGGCACCAGCGCGAGACACGCGATCGCCCCCGCGAACACCGGGCGGTCGAGCTTCAGCACGCCCCAGACGAGCACGGCGATCGGCACGAAGTAGAACCAGTCGCGGCGGAGGACCTGCGCCAGCGTCGGCGCGCCCTCGACGATCGTCGGCGCGAGGCCCAGGCGGTGAGCCTTCAGGTGCA
>JAKLIE010000442.1 GCA_022709775.1 Pseudomonadota bacterium | reverse complement strand
CGTCGCGGCGGCGCGGAGCGCGAGCGCATCCAGGTTCGACGGCGCCGGCGCCGCGAGCCTCGATCGTGCCCGAAGCGTGGCGAGCCTGCGCTCGTCGCGCACCGGCTTCGTGCGCATGCGCACCGGCGTCTCGAGCGCGTCGAGCACGTGCCCGGCGTCGGTGCCGCGTCCGAGCGCGACGAGCGCCTCGGCGCGCGTCAATAGCGCGTCCTCGCCGTCGGGATCGAGCGAGTGGGCCTCGTCGAGCTTCGCGAGTGCGCCCACCGCGTCCTTCGCGGCGAGGCGCGCCTTCGCCTCGGCCACCGCCTTCGCAGCGGGCGACGGAATCACGCGCTCGAGGAACGAGCGCACGCCCGCTTCCGGCAGCACGCCGGTGAACTCGTCGACCACGCGTCCGTCGACGAACGCCTTGACGTTGGGTATCCCGCGGATTCCGTAGCGGGCCGCGAGCTCCTGCTCGTCGTCGGTATTGAGCTTGACCAGCGTGAACCGGCCGGCCATCTCGGCGGCGAGCTTGTCGAGGATCGGGCCGAGCGTCCGGCACGGCCCGCACCACGGCGCCCAGAAGTCGACCAGCACGGGACGCTCGCGCGAGCCGCGGATCACGACGTCGTCGAAGTTGAGTCGGCCTACGTCGATGGCTTGGGAGGACATGAAGGCTCGGGCAGCGGAGATGAACGCCCTGTCGACATCGGGGCGACAGGCACGCGAATCAAGGGGGCGCGGGACTCAGCCGCCCGCGCGCGTCGCCGGCCCCGTGTTGCGCGGGATCGTCGCCGGGTCCACGGACTTCTGCTCGATCGGCAGCTCCCGGTTGCGCTTCTGCGGAAGATTGCTGCCGGTCCTGTATTCCGTTTCGCGATATTCGGACCCGTCGTCGACCGCCGGCGTGGCGCACGAAGTCGTCAGCGCGGCGAGCACCAGGACGAAGAACGGCTTCATGGGGCGCCCTCCGCACGGTCGGAGAAATCGATGCTACACCGGTCGGCTCCCCGTCTCAATGCCGCGCGCCGGCGGTCAGGCGATCTCGAGCTCGAGCCCGCGCACCGGCAGCGTCCCGTAGTCGCTCGACCAGACGTCCCCCGCCGCGACCGGCCAGGCGTCGGTCAGCGTGCCGGTGGTGACGATCTCGCCGACGGCGAGCGCAGGGAAGAACGTCTGCGACGCGAGCACGTCGCGCAGATGCGCGAGCGCGTTGGCCGGGCTGTCGAGCACGTTCGCCCCGACGCCGGTCTCGATCACCGATCCGTTCCTGCGCAGACTCAGCTTGAAGTCCGGCAACTGCGCGGCGAGCGCGTCGCGCTCGTCGTCGCCGATGGTCCAGGGCGGGCCGACGACGAGCCTCGCGTGCAGGCCGAACGCCGCGGTGCAATCGGGCGCGCGGAACTTCCAGCCGGGAAACACCGAATGCACGATCTCGAACCCCGCCGCCACCCAGCCAACCGCGTTCAGCACGTCGCGCGCACCGCCCTCCGCGGGCAGCGGCGAACCGAGGCCGAACACGACTTCGGGCTCGATGCGCGGCTCGTGGAGTCCGGCGATGCCGACGCTCGCCGTGCCGTCCGGGGCATGCACGACCGTACGGTCCCACACGTGAGACCACATCGGCCGATAGACGCCGTAGCGCGGCCAGATCGTGCGGTTGGTGAACCCGATCTTGCGGCCGACGGGGCGCCAGCCCTGCGCCTTCCGGCGCGCATGCAGCTCCGCGAGCGTTTCGTACGCGCGCTCGACCCCGAAGTGCGGGTCGGCGTCGGTGATCGGCGCGAGTTGCGGGCCGCCGTCGGCGGCGGCGAGCAGCCGGTCGACGTAGCGGGCCGTCATCGCTTCCTCCCCAGCAGCGCGACGCCGGCGATCCACAGCAGCGTTGCCGCGACCATCGCGACGAAGGCCGCGACCAGCGCCATCGGCGTGCCGGTGAGGCCGATCGATCCGGCGACCGCCCAGCCGAACACGGCACCGATGCCGCCGCAGGCGACGATGGAAAGCACGTAGAGGGCGATCGACGGCATGGTCGGGAACCGGACGGCGCGGACGTTGCCGAAAGCGGACCGGCACAAGTATAAGTCAGCCATGTCCTCCGTCTTCCCGGCCGATCGTCCCCGGCACCCCGGCCGCCCCCGGCGCAGGATGGTCATGCTCGCCGCGATCGCCGGCGCCCTGTCCTGCCCACCCGTCCTCGCGGCGGCGCAGGCGCAGAAGGCGATCCGCGTGGCGTTTCCGGTCGCCGAGTCCGGCTTCGATCCGCAGGCGATCACGGACAACTACTCGTCGACGATCGCGCAGGCGATCTTTGAGCCGCTCTACACCTACGACTACTTCGCGCGGCCCGCGAAACTCGTGCCCGCGGCCGCCGACGCGCTGCCCGAGGTGTCGGACGACCTCACGACCTACACGATCCGGCTGAAGAAGGGGTTGCGCTTCTCGGACGATCCCGCGTTCGGCGGCAAGCCGCGCGAACTGACGGCCGACGACTTCGTCTACAGCTGGAAGCGGCTTCTCGATCCGAAGGTGCGTTCGTATTTC
>JAKLIE010000441.1 GCA_022709775.1 Pseudomonadota bacterium | reverse complement strand
CGCTGCAGATCGTCCGCGGCGGGCGCGAGCCGGGGTTGCGCATCCGCAACACGCGCGCGGCACTCGCGGCGCTCGCCTCGCGCGGCCACCTGCCGGATTCGGCCGCCGCCGTGCTCGACGCCGCCTACGTGTTCCTGCGCGACACCGAGCACCGGCTGCAGTACCGCGACGACCAGCAGACGCAGGCGCTGCCCGACGACGAGGGCGAGCTCGACGCGCTCGCGCGCGCGATGCGGTTCGCGTCGGCGGCGGCGTTCCGCGCGGCGCTCGACGCCCACCGCCTCGAGGCCGGCCGGCAATTCGATTCCGTGTTCGGCGCGGCGGACGCCGATGCCGGCGCCGATGCCGGATGGCGCGGCGTGTGGGACGCCCCCGACGTCACCGACGAGCACGTCGCCCAGCTCGGGCGCGCGGGCTTCGACGATCCGCCCGCGCTGCTCGGCACGCTTGCGCGCGCGCGCGCCGGGACGCGCTATTCGGCCCTGCCCGCGCAGTCGAAGGAGCGGTTCGACAAGCTGGTGCCGCGCATGCTCGCCGCCGCCGCCGCGAGCCCGGGCGCCAGCGGAGCACAGGTTACGTTCATGCGCCTGCTCGGCCTGCTCGAGGCGGTGGCGCGCCGCAGCGCCTATCTCGCGCTCGTCATCGAGCATCCGCCGCTGATTCCGCGGCTCGCCGCGCTGATGGGCGCGTCCGCATGGGCCGCCGACTACCTGACGCGGCACCCGATCCTGCTCGACGAGCTGCTCGACGCACGCGTGCTGATGGAAGAGCCCGATCACGGGTCCTGGCGCGCCGAGCTCGCGCGCATGCTCGCGGAGAACGCGGGCGACCAGGAGCGCGAGATGGACGCGCTGCGGCACTTCCAGCACGCGCAGTCGTTCCGGCTGCTCGCGCAGGACCTGGCCGGCCGGCTCACCGTCGAGCGGCTCGCCGACCACCTGTCCGCGCTCGCCGACGTCGTCCTCGAGGCGACGCTCGCCGCGTGCTGGAGGCATCTCGCCGGATCGGACGCGCCGCCGCCGCGCTTCGCGATCATCGGCTACGGCAAGCTCGGCGGGAAGGAGCTGGGCTACGCCTCCGACCTCGACATCGTGTTCGTCTACGACGTCGACGCCGACGATCCCGACGGCGACGCGAAGCTCGCCCGCTACTCGCGCCTCGCGCAGCGCATGAACACGTGGCTCACGAGCAACACGCCGGCGGGCCAGCTCTACGACACCGACCTGCGCCTGCGGCCCGACGGCGCGAAGGGGCTCATCGCCTCGTCGCTGGGCGCGTTCAAGCGCTACCAGCGCGAGCAGGCGTGGACCTGGGAACACCAGGCGCTGACGCGCGCGCGCCACTGCGCGGGCGACGCCACGATCGGCGCCGCGTTCGAGGCCGAGCGCGAAGCGATCCTGCGCCTGTCGCGCGACCGTCCGAAGCTCGCGGGCGAAGTCGTCGCGATGCGCCGGCGCATGCACGACGGCCATCCGAACCCGACCGCCCTCTTCGACCTCAAGCACGATCCGGGCGGCATGGTCGACATCGAATTCGCCGTCCAGTACCTGGTGCTCGCGCACGCGCACGACCACCCGCGCCTCACCGGGAACCTCGGCAACATCGCGCTCCTGAGGATCGCGGGCGAGCTCGGGCTCGTGCCGGCCGACCTCGCCGCGCGCGTCGCGGACGCGTATCGCGAGTACCGGAAGGTCCAGCACGCGATCCGGCTGACCGGCGCGCCGCACGTGCGAATCGATCCGGCGACGCACGCGCAGCGTCGGAACGACGTCGACGCGCTGTGGAAGGCCGTGTTCGGAGGTGCCTGGCGCGGGTGAGCCGGCAGCGTCCTTCTTCTCCCGAAGGTTCTCGGACGCCGTCCGGATCGCCGATCTGGAGCCCTCGCCGCCCGTCGCCCCGGTCGTGATTCCCGGCGCCACCCGGCAGCCGGCCGCCGCCTCGGGCGGCTACGGAGGCATCCGGCTGCTTCCCCTGCCGCTCGCCGCCGCAGCCGACGAGGCGGTGAGATCGAAGACGTTCGCCCAGGCCGCGGTCGACGCCGGCTTCGATCCGGGTGACACGCTGGCCGAGGCGCCCGCCGCGCTCTCCGGTCAGTCGATCTCGCGCCCCGACCGCGCGAGCTCGTCGGCGGCGAGTCTCGACATCGTCGCGCGCCATCCCGACGCGTCGCGCGCGTCACCCGCCGCGAAGATCGCCCGGAAGTGCCGCCGCTGCAGCGCCGACAGCCTTCCCTCCAGCGCGCGCCCGGCCGCCGTGAGCGACAGTCGCTTCACGCGCGCATCCCCCTCCTCGCGCTCCCAGGCGATCAGGTCCTGCCCCTTCAGGTCGCGCAACGGCGCGTTCAGCGACTGTTTCGACACCGCGAGCGTGCGCAGCAGCTCGCCCACGGTCGGCCGCCCGAGACGCGCGACGAAGAAGAGGATCCGGTGGTGGGCGCGGCCCAGCTTCCGCGCCTCGAGCACGCGGTCGGGCTTCGCCACCATCCCCCGGTAGGCGAAGTACATGAGCTCGATCGCCGCGTCGAGTGTC
>JAKLIE010000440.1 GCA_022709775.1 Pseudomonadota bacterium | reverse complement strand
GCGGGATCATGAAGCCCTGCACCTTCACGTCCTTGCGGTCGAGCGCCAGGACGTCCTTCGAGAACTCGTTCACCATCTTGCCGCCCTGCTTGACCGGCTGCACCTGCGCGAGCGTCTTCCACGACACGACGTCGGGACGCTCGGTCAGCACCTGCCCGCTGAAGTCGCTCGCCGAGGGCAGCCCCGCCTTCGGGATGTTCTGGTTGAGCGCGAAAGCGGTCCCCGCCACGAGCATCGCGGCGGCGAACGAGGCGACGAATGCGATACGGAGGGTCATGGCTTCACGCGTCCGCCAGCGTCGCCGCGACGTCCAGCCGCGACGCGCGCCAGGCGGGCCAGCAGGCTGCGAGTATACCGCCGGCGATCGCGAGGACGAATACGCCCCCCTCGGCGGGCACCGGACGCCACGCGGCCGCCGCGAGCGGCGCCGCCGCGGGGAGCCAGGAACCGATCGTCGCCGCCGCGAGGTGTCCCAGCGCGAGGCCGAGGACCGCGCCGGCGGCCGCCAGCGACACGCTCTCGGCCATCAGCACCCAGACCAGGTCGCGCCTCCGGGCGCCGAGCGCGCGCAGGATCGCGAGGTCGTAGCGCCGCTCCTCGAGCGCCTGGGCGAGCGCCACGAACAGCAGCAGCACCGAGGCGCCGACGAGGATCGCCGCGAACGCGCGCACGAGGTCGAGTCCGACGCCGAACACGGTGAACAGCCGCGCCGTCTCGTATGCCGGCGACGCCGCAACCAGCGCGCTCGACTGGTTGATCTCCCGCGGCAGGCTCGCGGCCGCGATCGGACTCGCGTAGCGGACGAGAATCATCGTGAGCTCGCGGTCGTCGTCGGCGCCGCCGTCCTTCGGCCCGGCGTTGCCCGGCGTCGCCGAACCGTTGCCCGGCTTCGCGCGGCCGTTCTGCGGCTGCCCGTGGGACGCGCCGTTCCCCTTCGCTCCCGCCGCCGTCGTTCCGCCGGCCTCGCGGTGATGCGCCTCGTGCACGTCCCACACGCTCTCCACCGGCGTCAGCACGAGGCGGTCGACGACGCGCCCCGTCGGCGCAAGCACGCCTGCGACCTCGTAGGGCGCGGCCTCGTGCTCGCCCCCGCCCTCCGCGAGGCCATGCGTGCCCGCGAACGCGGATCCCACGGCGAGCCCGGTGGCGCGGGCCACGTCGCTGCCGATCACCGCATGCATCGGCGCGTCGAACATCGCGCCGGCGGCGAGCGTCGCGCCGTAGTGATCGACCAGCGCGGGCTCCGTGCCCACGATGCGGAAGCCGCGGACGCTGTCGCCGAGCGCCAGCGGAATGGCGCTCGCGACCTTCGGGTTCGCCCGCAGCGCCGCGAGCGACGCGTAGGGGATGTTCCCCGGCGGCACGTCGGCGTGGTAGACGCCGGCGAGGACGAGCTGCAGCGGGCTGCCCTTGGCGCCGACGACGAGATCGATGCCATTCGCATCGTCCGACATCCGTCCCTCGAGCTCGTGCGCGACGATGAGCGTGAGCGTCGCGATCGCGATGCCGATCGCGGCGAGCGCCACGACGAGCGCCGTCGCGAACGGGCGCCGACGCGCGTAGGCGAAGGCCAGGCCCGATAGCGTCATGCGGCCGACCGTCGCGGATGCTCGTGCGCAGGGAGCACGAATGCGTGCGGCAACAGGGGCTTCACCCGCGCGTCGTGCGACGCGACGACGAGCGTCGCGCCGGACTCGATCGCCTGCGCGCGCAGGAGCTCCAGCGCAACGGCGGCGTGCTCGTCGTCGAGCGAGGCCGTCGGCTCGTCGGCCAGCAGCACCGCCGGGCGGTTGACGACCGCGCGCGCGATCGCGACGCGCTGCGCCTGCCCCTGCGAGAGTTCGCCGGGCAACCGGTGGGCGAGGTCCGCGACCTGCACCGCCTCGAGCAGTGCGCGGATGCGCGCGTCGTCGCGCTCGGTGCCGGCGAGCCGCTGCGCGAGCCGCAGGTTGTCGGCGACGCTGACGGCGCCGATCAGGTGCAGGCGCTGCGGCACGAGTCCGATGGTGCGCCCGCGCCAGCGGTCGCGCTCGGAGGTCCCGAGCGTCGCGAGATCGCGATTCGCCACGACGATGCGCCCCCTGGTCGGTTGCGTCAGCGCAGCGATCAGGTGCAGCACCGTCGACTTGCCGCTGCCCGACGGCCCGGCGAGCAGCCACGCCTCGCCGGTCCCGGCGCGCCACGACGCGACCGCGACGGCGAGCGCCTCCCCGTGGCGCTTCTCGACGCCGGTCAGCTCGATCATCGCGCCACTGTAACGCGAATCCTGCGTCGAACCGCCGGGGTCGCCTTGCGACCAGCGACGGCCGTCGGCATCGCCGCCGCATCGACGCCGGGCGGGAACGGCACCGTTGTCGCGGCAATTGTGGCAAGGTACGCGACTTGTCGGGCGTGCGGCGAGCCGCCGACCCGGAATGCAGGCGCCCCGCCGCCCAACCGACGACGGGGCCGGACGACGATGAACGGGAGTGTGGCGATGAAGACGGAGGAAGTGCCGGATCTGAAGCTGATCATGCTCGCGCTGGCGGAGGTGCTGGAGC
>JAKLIE010000044.1 GCA_022709775.1 Pseudomonadota bacterium | reverse complement strand
GGCGCCGTCGTGACGGGCTGGGTCGCCGCGTGCTACTCGGGTCTCGTGCTGCTCGAGGCTGCGGGCGTCCTTCCGCACGTCTCGCTCTTCGAGCTGACGGGACCCGCGTACCGGAGCGCGTCGTACAACGTGGCGACCATCCTCGCCGGAACGGTTGGCATCTACGTCGTCGTCGCGTTCACGGCGCGAACGTTCGCCGCGGTCTACGCGCAGAAGAACCGCGAGCTCGAGGCGCGGGAGGAAGAGCTGGCCGCGCTGTCGCGCAAGCTCATCACGGCCCAGGACGAGGAGAGGCGGCGCATCGCGCGCGGCCTGCACGACGAACTCATTCAGTCCCTGGCGGCGATCAAGCTACACCTCGCGCCCGCGAAGGCACGCCTCGGCGAGGACGCGCACCGCGACGTGACCGGCATCGTCGATGACGCGATCCGGCAGACGCGCAAGCTCGCGTACTCCGTCCGGCCGCCCTTGCTCGACGACCTCGGCCTCGTGCCGTCGCTCGAGCGGCTCGCCGAGGCGGTGGCCGACGAACACGACCTGACGGTGACGGTGGATGCCGACATCGAGCGCCGCTTTGACGTCGCGGTGGAGAGCCTCGTCTACTTCGTGGCGCGCGAGGCGCTGGAGAACGTCGTGCGACACGCCGAAGGCTCGCGTGCCGACCTGCGGCTCGCGGCAGACGACGCCTGCGTCTGCCTGTCGATCGAAGACGACGGTGTGGGGTTCTCGCTCGATAGTCCGCGCGGCCTCGGCCTCCACGGCATCGAGGAGCGCGTGGCGCTCTCCGGCGGCACGCTCGCCATCGAGTCGGCCCCGGGACGCGGGACGAGGGTCACGGTGGAGGTGCCGCACGGAGGCCGACCGAGCGGGGCGCGGCCGGGGGGCGAGACAGGTGCGAGCTCCGACCCAGGCAGAGGAGGGCGGGCGCGTGGCGACGATTCGTATCGCGATCGTTGACGACCACGCGATCGTGCGCGACGGTCTGTCGCAGCTCCTGTCGTGCGTGACAGGGTTTGAGGTGGTCGGGGCGTGCGGCGACGCGGCCGGCGCGCTCCACCTGGTCGAAGAGCGCGCGCCGGACGTGCTCCTCCTTGATCTCGCGCTTCCCGACGCGAACGGCCTCGACCTCATCGCGCCGCTCGTCGCGTCGCATCCGGCGACGCGCGTGCTCGTCTTGTCCATGCACGCCGAGCCTGCCTACGCGACGGCGGCTCTCGAGCGAGGGGCGTGGGGACTTGTCTCCAAGGAGGCGGCGCCCGACGCCCTCGCTGCAGCCATCCGTCGCGTCTCGGCGGGAGAGCGCATTCCCGTGGGCGTGCGGCTCTTGCCGCGCGAGGAGGAGGTTCTTCGGCACCTCGCGATGGGGGAGTCCAACGAGGAGATCGCGCTCGCCCTCGGCATCCAGCGGAAGACGGTCGAGGGGTACGCGCAGCGCCTGATGGACAAGCTGAACGTCCACACGCGCGCCGGACTCGTTTCCTACGGGCGTCGCGCCTCCGTGGAAACCTAGTTCATCCGGTTTCCCCATTTCGCGCCTCGGGAGCGAGCCCTACAATGTCAGGATGGCGGGTTTCCGGGTGGTGATCGGCGACGACCACGGGCTCGTGCGGAGTGGGGTGCGTGCGCTCCTCGTCGCGCACGGGATCGATGTGGTAGGAGAGGCGGCCGACGGGCGCGCGCTTCTGGCTCTCGTCCGCGCGGCCAGACCGGACGTCGCGCTGGTCGACATCTCGATGCCCTTGCTCGACGGGCTGGAGGCTGCGCGCCGGATTGCGCGCCTCCATCCGCAGACGCGGATCGTGATCCTCACGATGCACGACGACGAGCGCTTCGTTGCCCGCGCTCGCGAGGCCGGCGCCGCGGCGTACGTACTCAAAGATGCGGGAGTCGACGAGCTCGTGTCCACGGTCGCCCGCGTGGGGGCCGGGGAACGCCTGCTCGCGGACCCCGACGGGTCGGTTGTGGACGAGCTCACGCCGCGGGAGAGGGAGGTTCTGCAACTCGTGCTGGAAGGGAAGAAGAGCGCGGAGATCGCGGACGTGATTGGGCGCAGCGTTCACACCGTGCGCAGCCACCGCGCGCGCCTCATGCGCAAGCTTGGCATTCGGAAGGCGGCCGACTGGGCCGCAGCGGCTGAGCGAATCGGGATGGCCGTCGCGGGGCCGCCGACCAGGGAGACGACGTGAGCGACCTCCTCACGAAGAACCGCGAGATCCTGCTGACCGGACTGCGCGACGCGCTGGCCGGGCCGTCGCCTCTTTCGGGGCTCGTTCGACGACACGTCGGGATCGAGGACGAGGCCGGCCGGCCGGCCGACCTCGCGGGCAAGCTCTTGCGTCCGAGCCTCGTCCTGTTCTTCGCGGGCGAACTCGGCAGCCGCACGCGCGCGGCGCTCCCCGCCGCCGTCGCGCTTGAGCTGGTACACAACTTCTCCCTCGTGCACGACGACATCCAGGACCGAGACCGGACGAGGCGCGGTCGGCCGACCCTGTGGGCCGTCCACGGCGAGGCCGAGGCGATCAACGCGGGCGACCTCCTGCACGCGATCGCGGCGCGCGAGGCCGCGCGCTGTGGCGCGGCCGCCGCGGCGTGCCTGGCCGAGGCGACGGTGGACATGATCGAGGGGCAGTCGCTCGACCTCTCCTACGAGAGACGCTTCGTGAAGATCGACGAGTACTACGCGATGATCGACAAGAAGACGGGCGCCCTCTTGCGCTGCGCGCTCGAGCTGGGCGGCCTCATCGCCGGCGCCCCTCCGGCCGTGCTCGAGTCGCTTCGGAAGCTCGGACTGTCCATGGGGAGGGCGTTCCAGATTCGCGACGACGCGCTGGGGATCTGGGGAGACGGCGATGTCGTGGGCAAGCCCCAGGGATCCGACGTGCGGCGACGCAAGAAGTCGTTCCCGGTAGTCTGGACGGGCGCAGGCGCCGACGCGGCGGACAGAGCGAAGCTGGAGGCCGTCTACTCCGGCGATGTGGTGCGGGAAGAGGACGTATCCTGGGTGATCGCCCTCATGGATCGGGCCGGCGCGGCGCGGGCGGCGGACGCCGCCGTCCGCCAGCACCTCGTTGCCGCAGCGGAAGTGCTGGACGCGATCCCGCTCTCGCCGCGCGGGCGGACCGAGATCGACGATCTGATCAGCTATCTCGCGGGGAGGGCCAAGTGAGCCGACCGTTCACGCTCGACGTCGCAGTGGCGCGACACATCGCCAGGAACAAGATCAGGCGGGAGAAGCGCTTCCCGTTCGTCACGATGCTCGAGCCGCTCGAGGCCTGCAACCTCGCCTGCGCTGGATGCGGCCGGGTCCGCGAATACCGCGACGTCATCGACCGCCGCCTCTCGGTGGACGAGTGCCTCGCCGCCGTGCGCGCGTCGGGCGCGCCGATCGTCTCCGTGTCGGGCGGCGAGCCCCTCTTGCACGGGCAGATCGGCGACATCGTCCGCGCGTTGCGCGACGACGGGCGCTTCATGTACCTGTGCACGAACGGCCTCTTGCTGCGAGAGAAGCTCGACCTGTTCCCTCCGTCGCGCCAGCTCTGCTTCGTCGTTCACCTCGACGGGACGGAGGCCGTCCACGACAGCGTGACGGAACGCCCGGGGACGCACAAGACGGCCGTCGCCGGGATCCGCGCGGCGATCGAGCGCGGGCACCGCGTCTGCACGAACACGACGCTCTTTCACGGTTCGGATGCGGGCGACCTCCACACGTTGTTCGCCGACCTCCAGGCGATGGGGGTCGAGGGCCTGATGGTGTCGCCGGGCTTTGCCTACGGCGACGTGCAGGATCGGGACCTCTTCCTCGAGCGCTCCGAGTCGATCCGCGTGTTCCGGCGCGTCCTCGACCCGGAGAAGAAGTTCCCCTTCTACAACAACCCGCTCTACCTCGACTTCCTGCGCGGAGACCGCGAGTACCCGTGCGCCGCGTGGACGACCGTGACGTACACGGTGAAGGGGTGGCGCCTGCCGTGCTACGCGCTCGCCGATCGGCACACCGACGACGTGTCCGAGCTGTTCGCGCCCGAGCTGTGGACGAAGTACGGCCCGGGGGTCGACCCGCGTTGCGGCAACTGCATGATGCACGCGTCGTTCGAGGGCGCGTCGATTCTCGACGCCCTGTCGAAGCCGGCGCGTCTCCTCCGCGTAGCGCGAGGGGTGTGGGGCGCGTGATCGTCGTGACGGCGTGCTTTCGGAGTGAGACGAAAAGGATCCGGCCTCGGGCCGGCGTCCGCGTCGTCCACACGGGAATGGGCGCCAGCGCGGCGGTCGACCTCTCGCGCGCTCTAGGCGACGGCCCGCTCCCTGACCTCCTCGTCTCGACCGGCTTCTGCGGCGCGACGGCTCCCGACCTCGAGGTCGGCGACCTTGTGATCGCGTGCGAGGTCCGCACGGAAGGCCAGGCGGAGCGTTTCCGCCGCGCGCTCGCCGAGAGAGCCGGCCAGATCCTCGCGCGGCACGGGATTTCGTCGCGCCTGGCGCCGGTCGAGTGCCCGGCGCAGGTTGCACGCCGCATCGACAAAGAGAAGCTCGCGGCCCGCGGAGTGGCCGCAGTCGACCTCGAGACGGCGACGCTGGCCTGCTGGGCGGCCGCGCGCTCCGTCCCGTTCGTGTCGTGTCGCAGCGTCCTCGATACAGCCGGCGAGGATCTGCCCTTCTCGTCCGACAGGCCCTTCTGGCTCTCCGTCCTGCGGCACCCGGGCGCGACCGCCCGCGTCGCGAAGGCCGCGGGGGTGGCAGCCGAGCGGCTCGGCTCGGCCATCAACTGCCTCGTCGAAGCGTGGGAGGCGGAACCATGCCGCGACGCGTGAACGTGGGCGGGGTCGAGATCGGAGGCGGCGCGCCCATCTCGGTCCAGTCGATGACGAACACCCAAACGGCCGACGTCGCCGCGACCGTCGCGCAGATCGAGTGCCTCGCGAAGGCGGGGTGCGAGATCGTCCGCGTCGCGGTCCCGGACGCGGAGGCAGCCGCCGCGTTGCCGGCGATTCGGAAGGCCATCGCGATTCCGCTCGTCGCCGATATCCACTTCGACCACCGGCTCGCCCTCGCGGCGATCGAGGCGGGAGTCGACAAACTGCGCCTCAACCCCGGGAACATCACCGACCCGGGCAAGATCGCCCAGGTTGCCGAGGCGGCGGCGCGGGCTCGCGTGCCGATTCGAGTCGGCGCGAACTCAGGATCGCTCGCCAAGGCCTACCTCGACGCGCACGGGCGAGCGTCCGTCGCAGGCATGGTCGACAGCGCGCTCCACGAGATCCGCCTGCTCGAGCGCCTGGGCTTCGCCGACATCGTCGTGTCGCTCAAGGCGACCGACGTGCGGATGACGATCGACGCGTACCGCGCGATCGCCCGCGAGGTCGACTATCCGCTCCACGTCGGGATCACCGAGGCGGGCACCGTCTGGGAGGGGGCCATCCGCTCCGCCGTCGGCCTCGGCATCCTCTTCGCGGGGGGCATCGGCGACACAGTGCGGGTCTCGCTCGCCGGCGACCCGGTCGAGGAAGTGCGGGCGGCGTACGAGATCCTGCGCTCTCTGGGACTTCGCTCGCGCGGCGTGGACTTCCACGTGTGCCCGACGTGCGGCCGGACGGGTATCGACCTCGCGGCCGTCGCCGGCGACGTGCGCCTGGCGCTGGCCGACATCGCGGAGCCGATCAAGGTCGCGCTCATGGGCTGCGTCGTAAACGGGCTGGGCGAGGTGCGAGACGCCGAGGTCGGTCTCGTCGGCAGCAAGGGACAAGGTTCGATCTACGTCGAGGGCGAGATCGTCGCGGCCGCGGTGCCCGAGGAGAGACTCGCCGGCGAGATCGTGCGCGTCGTCCGCGAACGCCTCGCGCGCCGGGCGGCGGAAGGCGAGAAGGGGGCCCAACATGCCTGACGAAGCGCGGACCGATCGGCGGGCCGTCGACGCGGCGATCGACGCCGCCGTCTCGCACCTGCTTGCGATCCAGGATCCGGCGGGCTACTGGTGGGCCGAGCTCGAGTCGAACGTCTCGATCACGGCCGAGCACGTCTTCTTGCGCCACATCCTCGGCAACGCCGACCCCGAGGAGCGATCGCGTGCCGCGGCCTACATCCTGACGAAGCAGAGAGCGGATGGGACGTGGGCCAATTGGGCCGCAGGCCCGGCCGACCTCTCGACGACGATCGAAGCCTACGCTGCGCTGAAGATGGCCGGGTTCGCCCCGGAGCGGCCGGAGATGGCCCGGGCGCGGGCGTACATCCTTGAGAAGGGCGGCGTCGAGCGCTCGCGCGTCTTCACGAAGATCTGGCTCGCGATGATGGGCGAGTGGGACTGGCAGGGACTTCCCGTCTTGCCGCCCGAGTTCGTCCTCCTGCCCGCTTGGTTCCCTGCCAGCATCTACTCCTTCGGCTGTTGGGCGCGGCAGACGATCGTGCCTCTGGCGATCGTGATGGCGAAGAAGCCTGTCGTGCCGCTCCCGCCCGAGGCGCGCGTCGATGAGTTGTTCGCGAACAGCCGAGCCCGGGCCGATCTGCGCGTGCGGTCGACGAAGCGGGGCCTCGTCCCGGCGCTCTTCCTCCTCGCCGACAAGGCGCTTCACGGTCTCGAGCGGTCCCCGTGGAAGCCGCTGCGGAAGCGCGCGATTCGGAAGGCGACGGAGTGGATCCTCGAGCGGCAAGAGGCCGACGGCGCGTGGGGCGGCATCCAGCCGCCGTGGGTCTACTCCCTCATCGCGCTCCAGCTCCTCGGGCACTCGCTCGACGAGGACGGCCCGCTTCGGCGCGGGTTCGCCGGGTTCTATGGCCCGCAAGGGTTCGTCCTCGACGATGGCCGCGAGATGCACGTTCAGTCCTGTCTCTCGCCCGTGTGGGACACGGGCCTCGCGATGATCGCGCTCGAGGACGCGGACGTGGCGGCCGATCACCCGTCCCTCGCTCGCGGCGGCCGTTGGCTGCTCGGGGAGCAGATCGAGGGGAAGGGCGATTGGCAGGTGCGGTCGAGCGCGCCCTCGGGCGGCTGGGCGTTCGAGTTCCAGAACGACACCTACCCAGACACCGACGATACGTCGATCGTGCTGATGGCGATTCAGGGCGTGGACCTTGACGAGCGCGCGAAGGGGCGGGCGATCGATCTCGGCATGCGCTGGCTGCTCGGCATGCAGAGCCGGGGCGGCGGTTGGGGCGCCTTCGACAGGAACAACACGCAGACGTGGACGCGCAAGATCCCGTTCGCCGACTTCGGCGAGATGATCGACCCGCCGTCCGCCGACGTCACGGCGCACATCGTCGAGTTCCTCGCTCGAAGCGGGTACAGCGACCATCCGGCCGTGCGCCGGGCCGTCCGCTACCTCCGGCGCGAGCAGGAGCCGGACGGGGCGTGGTGGGGGCGCTGGGGCGTCAACCTGATCTATGGAACGGGCGCCGTGCTTCCGGCGCTCGCCGCGGTCGGCGAAGACATGTCGGCGCCGCACGTCCGGCGGGCCGTCGACTGGCTGGTCGAGCGTCAGAACGCGGACGGCGGATGGGGTGAGAAGATCGACGGGTACTTCGACCCCGCATGGCGAGGACGAGGGGAGTCCACGGCGTCGCAGACGGCGTGGGCGCTTCTCGCTCTCCTGGCCGCGGGCGAGGAAGGACACCCCGCGACCGCGCGGGGGGTCGAGTACCTCGCGCGGACGCAGCGGGCGGACGGCGGGTGGAACGAAGAAGCGTTCACAGGAACGGGGTTCCCGACCGACTTCATGATCCGCTACCACATCTACCGCGACGTCTTCCCGCTCATGGCGTTGGGGCGATACCGCCGCGCGATCGCGCTCCGGACAGGGACAACGGGAGAACGGGCATGAGCGAGATCGTGAAGGCGAAGGTGCTCGGATTCTGCGGCGGCGTCCGTCGGGCCGTGCACCAGATCGAGACGGAGTTGGCGAGTTCGAGTTCGAGCGGGCCGCTGTACACGCTCGGAGCGACCGTCCACAACGCGCACGTCGTCGACGCGCTGGCGCGCAAGGGAGCGCGCGTCGTGAAGAGTCTCGACGAGGTTCCCGCCGGCGGCACCGTGGCGATCACCGCGCACGGCGCGGGAGAAGACGTCGTGGCCGAGATCGCGCGGCGCGGGCTGCGTCTCGTCGACACGACCTGCCCGATCGTGCGCCGCGCCCAAGAGACCGCGGCCCGCCTCGCGGAGGAAGGATACGGCGTCGTCCTCTACGGCGAGGCGGCGCATCCCGAGGTGCGCGGCATCTTGTCGTGGACGCGTGGGCGCGGCATCGCGACCCAGTCGCCCGACGTCGAGGTGCCGCCCGGCCCGCGCGGCGTGGCCGTGATCTCGCAGACGACGAAGAGCCCGGAGATGTTCGCCCAGTTCTCCCAGGCGCTCGTGCGGCGACTGACCGGGCGAGTGCCCGAGATTCGCATCGTCGACACGACGTGCCCGGAGACCGGACGGCGGTACCAGGCCGCGGAGGAGCTGGCGCGCGATGTGGACGTTCTGTTCGTCGTCGGGAGCCGCGATTCGGCGAACACGCGCAAGCTCGCGGAGACGTGCGCGGCAACGGGCGTGCGGACTCACTCCATCGAGTCCGCGGACGAGATCGAAGACACGTGGTTTGGCGAAGGGAAAAGACTCGGCGTCACGGCGGGCGCCTCGACGCCCGACGACGCCATACGCGACGTCGTCCGCCGCCTCGAGCGCGGCGCGACGGCCGGGGAGACGGGGGGATCGAAATGAAACAGAAAGGATCCGCGGAGACGACGATCGAGGAGGCGGCGGGCATGCGCCTCCACCGGACGACCATCCGGCGCATCGCCGGACGCGCGCCGGAGTTCATCGACATCACAGACGACGTGCGCAAAGCGGTCGAGGCCTCGGGAATTCAGGACGGCACGGTGACCGTCTTCTCCCGCCACACGACCGCGGCGGTGAAGATCAACGAGAACGAGCCGCTCCTCCTGCGGGACATGGCGCGCTTTCTCGAGAACGTCGCGCCCCCGGAGGGCGACTACCGCCACAACGACTTCGTGATCCGCACAGCGAACATGACCGAGGACGAGTGCCCCAACGGGCACTCGCACTGCCAGCACCTCCTCCTCTCGGCGAGCGAGACGGTGCCCGTGATGGGCGGGAAGCCCGTGCTCGGGCGCTGGCAGAGCGTGTTCCTCGTCGAGCTCGACCGGCCGCGCGAGCGCGA